>CAJQOX010000359.1 GCA_905480075.1 uncultured Aureispira sp.
ATAAAGATGCAAAATTTTCATAATTGGTTGTGTCCTTATTAATAATAAAGGTAGAACGGTCTATCATCACTACTTTTATATATTGCATTTTGGGCGGCATTGTACCATATTGTACTCCGAGTTTTACTATCAGTACCAACATGACGACTGCCATTGTCATTACTATAGCCTTTCGCCGTATGCTGTGATGTTCTATCTTCGAAAAACTTCTGCGGAGTGTCATTTATTTTTGAAGCGCTGATTTAATGTTCAAATAAGTCTTACCACTACCTACACACCTCTACAAACTATACACCTCTACAAACTATACACCACTAACTACTACTTCCTACATCCTACTTCCTACTTTCTACTTTCTACTTCCTACTTCCTACTTCCTACTTTCTACTTTCTACTATCTACTTTCTACTATTAATCCAATTTGGTAGCTAATATCATTTTTACTCCATAATCATTCATCATATCCACCATTGATACCAATGTTTGGGCATCTACTTTTTCATGAATATCAAGAATAACAGTGATATCAGATGTTTTTCTGCCGTCTCTGCTAATAACTTTACGAAGTTGATCTGCCACATCACCTTCTTTTAGCCGCTTCCCATTCAATCTGAATTGTTTGCTTTTACTGATCGTAAGTTTGATAGGGCTATGCGAAGAAGTACTCGTACTGCTTTTACTCGAACCCGGCAATTTCAGATTGATAGCCGTAGGACTTACCAAAGAGGAGGTCAGCATGAAAAATATCAACAATAGAAAGATGATATCTGTCAGTGAGGACATACTGAATTCTGCACTTACACCTGTTCTTTTCTTTAATCCCATTTTAATTCATTAATTATTTCTAATTGTTTCTTTCTTTTTCCTTGTCAGGGTCTGTTGCCAAAATCAGACGAACACCCAGTTTATTACTCATTTTCATGAAACGAACAATAGTTCCGGTAGTTTCAGTATTTTTGACACTCAAAACGATCGTTACTTCAGTATCTATATTTTTTTCTTTATTTTTCTGACGTTCTTCACTGATACGTATCCTGAGTTTAGGTTCTAGATCCACTAAAGCAGTTTCGTCTCCATCCACAAAGTACAATCCTTCTTCGGTATAATCCAATGCCACATTCTGTGGGGAAGGGGTCTTGCTATTCGAAACGGGACGGTCAATGTCCTGTGTGTTCGGACTTGTAAGAGAGGAGGTCAGCATAAAGAATATCAGCAACAGAAAGATGATGTCCGTCAAAGAGGACATATTGAATTCTGCATTGAATTTTGTTCTTTTCTTTAAAGCCATTTATTCTTAATTTCTGAATTGCGAATTCTTCAAATTCATAATTCATAATTCATAATTCTTGATTTCTGTGAAGTCTTATGACTTACTACATACTACTTAGTACTGATCAGGCAGGTTCCTGCAACAGATCCAGAAACTCAACAGTAGCTGCTTCCATTTTAAAAATAACCCGGTCCATCAGAGCCACCAATGAGTTGTATCCGATAAAAGCTATAATACCCACTACTAAACCGAAAGCAGTTGTAATCAATGCCTGATAAATACCACCGGCCAGAGATTCTGTACTTACATCACCGCCTGCCATATTCATAAAAGAAAGAATCATACCGGTCACCGTTCCCAAAAAACCTATCATAGGGGCAGCACCAGAAATAGTAGCGAGGGTAGACAATCTTTTTTCCAGTTTGAATATCTCCAGATTACCTACATTTTCAACTGCAGCACTAATGTCTGCCAAAGGTTTTCCAATTCTCTGCAATCCCTTTGCTACCAATCTTGCCACCGGGGTATCTGTATTATTACATAAAGCAGCAGCGTTCTTGATGTCTCCGCTCTGAACATACTGACGGATCTGATTCATGAAATTCTCGTCTACTTCACCGGCTCTTTTAATAGTGAGATACCTTTCTATTAGTATGTAAATTGCAAAAACCGACAAAATAAGCAGCACGATAGCAATAGAGATACCAATAGCACCACCCTGAGTAATAATACCGATCAGCGAAAAGCTTGTTTCCTGAGATGCTAAACCTGTTGTATCAACTACAGGGTCCTGAAATAAGAATAAAGGATTGGAAAACATAGATTTATTATTTGTTGTTTTGATTTGTAATCTACAGGGTCCATATAATCTATACCCTGTTTTATAGAATTTGCCGTAATATATAAATTATAAACTTACTTGCTGTGGTTTTTTTTATTTTATTTTAATGAAAACGTTTTTTGTGGATCTTTAGTGTGGAAGGTCTTGCTTTTATTGAAAATTCCTGCAGAAGATTGTCCGATTTTATAATTGTATAATGAATAAAAAGATGATGCTCATTTCTGTAATGTGTATGATCAACTCCTCTCAATTTCAAAACAAGACCTTAATTCTGAAGGTAAATTAAGTTCCTGAATTATTCAGTTTTTCATTTGAAAATCTCATTAATTACCATTCGTAACATTATCCTTACCATTCATAACATTGCCATTTACCATTCATAACATTATTCCTGCCATTCGTAACATCTGTTTGAAAATTAATTCACGTAACCCTATTTTTGGGCATGCTAGAGTAACAATATCACAACTACATTAATTAAAATAAATTTAACATGAAACAAATTATCATTTTATTTTATTGTTTATTGAGCTTGCAAGCTTTGACCCAATCAGCTACAGCTCTTGATTTCGATGGCGTGAATGATTATGTTCAGTTGCCATTCATTATTGACCCTGCAGCAACAAATTTTACTATTGAAGTATGGTTTAAATATGATGGTTTTGTACCTACTACTTACCGATCTATAGTTGGGCAGGAAGCTACTCCCGGAATGGGGCGATTCTATTTAGCAACATATAATAATCGTTTACTTAGTGCATGTGGGTATGGAAATGGAACTTTTATTTCTGGAACAACTACCTTGGTTGTAGGTAATTGGTATCATGCTGCTATTACTTATGACG
>CAJQOX010000360.1 GCA_905480075.1 uncultured Aureispira sp.
CAGATTATGGCAAGGCAAAAAAACTGCTGGGCTGGAATCCGAGATATGATGTGAACGATATCCTTGCCACTGCCTGGAAATGGTATCAGTCGGGTTATAAACTTATCGACTGATATGGAAACGCTCGACGAGGAATTTCTGGAAAAGTTGAGAAAGACTTCTGACCTGCGTATCAGCTACCAAAAGTATAAGGAAAAGCTGCAGCTGAGAGGGATGCTGAGTTTCGTCTTTTTGTTGATAATTCTGCTTTTTATTATTGGTTCTTTGCTTAATTTTGGAATTCACGGAATTCTTACTGCTTGTTTTTTTGCATTGATAGGGTTTATTCCCCTGATTATTTTTGTCAATACTATCCGGGACCTGCTTGCCGGGAAATTAGAGGTGACAACAGATATCTTTATGGGGGTAGGACATCATATTTCTACAATGAACAATAACATTTCCTATTCGCATTATATGGTTCAGCTAAAAGAAGGCAAGGACTTTGATATTTTTTCTCATTCCGGAGATTTCGATGACAGCTATCAAAAGGCTGCATTGAATAAGGAACAGGGAATGAATATCGAATACGATTCCTTCAATCAGAAAAACTTTCTGATCAAGATGTACAAAGTGCCTGTAGGAAGCAAGATTTTTGTTGTAAGAACAGGAAGGTCAAAAACTTTGTTGGATGTTATTCCTGAGTCGGCTCTTATTTAGATCGCTTCGCTCTTGGAAATTAGATATTTTGATCGCTTCGCTTTTAGATTTTTTTAGATCGCTTCGCTTTTAGATCTCTTTGCTCTTAGATCGCTTTGCTTTTGGATTTTAGACTATTAGATTTTTAAATTCTACATCCTTCATAATTCATAATTCATAATTCATAATCTTTTAACCGTTTCATCCAACAATTTTTTAATCATTAAATCTCTTTTTTTTTTACGTTTTTTACCATAAAAATTATTTTTAAAAAAAGTAGTAAGATCTGAAAGGAAAGTGTTGGTTTGTATAAACTTTATTCAAGGAATACATTCACAATAAAAAGGATGATAATAATTGCCGGATTTTTACTATTTTTACAAATCAAATAAAAAGTGGTCGGACAAATTTCGTCAAGGCACAATGTTCACGAATTACTTTAAAATGAAAACCTTTTTCTCTGTCTTTTTGTTTAGCTTTATATACCTCTGTTTCAATACAGAAGCACAGCTAAAGAGAAACAGCTACATTTATCAGGCGGCACAGGTACAATTGACTTATCCCGAAGGCTGGCAGATAGATGAGGTGGACAAGGTGGCGACCCTGCAGAATAGGGAAGGCGACCTCTCTGTTTCCTTCTCCGTGATGCAGGCTTCAGAGATGGAGGAGGCATTAATGGAACTGGAAACGGTCATGAAAACGCAGCTGAGCAATCCGGAGGTCATCAGTGAACCGAAAATCATTGAAATGAATGGTATGGAGGGGGTAGTGATGGAAATGCAGGGCATGATGAAGGGTATGCAGGTGCAATTAGGGGTCTTTATCATCGACAGCCCGCAGAATGTGCTGATGGTGCTGGGAATGGGAGAAAAAAAGTCGCTGACTGCCTATAATACCGAGCTTGACAAGATTATTAAAAGTATAAAACCAATAAACTGATCATATAATGGAAGTAGCATTTTTTATCCTGGGAATGATTGCCGTACTAGGCGTATGGTCCTTATATAAGAACGGGAAGAAAAACTCGATCGTCACCGGCGTCATCAAGGAGTATTTAGACGAAAATAAAGGCAATCTGGTAGCGGCTGAAAAGACCAATGTCTCCGGCCCCTTCAAGGACGAGTATTTCGATCAGCAGGGAGACAACCTCTATCATAATGTAGGCTATCAGGCCAAGGAAACTATCTATAAAAAGGTCACCTTCAAGGATGCTTCCGGCAACAGCAAGGTCTCGTGGCTGCAGCTGAGGGTGGAGAATCTGAAATCTACGCATGTGGAATGGATGGAGGAATAGGATAAAGTAGAATGTAGAAAGTAGAAGGTCGAAAGACTAAAGAAATTTTGTAAAGTAAATTTCCTACATCCTACATCCTACATCCTACTTTCTACTTTCTACTTTCAACTTTCTACTTTCAACTTTCTACTTCCTACTACTAAAAATGCTACTAACAGACCTTCATGACACGATTGTTGCCCTTGCCACCCCGCCCGGTTCCGGGGCTATAGGCATTATCCGTCTTTCGGGGGCGGAGGCGATAAGCATTGCAAACGCTTGTTTTGCTGCCAAGGACCTTGAAGGGGTGGCTACACATACGATACACCTGGGTTATATCCGCGACGAGGGAAAGAAGATCATCGATCAGGCCCTTGTCTCTGTCTTCAAGGCCCCGAATTCCTATACCAAAGAAAATGTGGTGGAGATTTCCTGCCACGGTTCCCGTTTTATACAACAACAGCTGCTCGAACTCTTTTGCCGCAGTGGTGCCCGTATGGCCCGCGAGGGAGAGTTTACGATGCGTGCCTTTCTGAACGGACAGATGGACCTTTCGCAGGCCGAAGCGGTGGCCGACCTCATAGCGGCAGAATCCGAGTCGGCACATAAGATGGCCCTTTCGCAGATGCGCGGCGGCTTTTCGGAGGAGATCAAAAAGCTGCGCGAGGAGCTCGTACACTTTGCCTCGATGATAGAACTCGAGCTGGATTTCGGCGAAGAAGATGTAGAATTTGCCAACCGCGATGACCTCAAAGAACTGGTCGGCAGAATCCTCGGCATCCTCCGCAACCTCAGCGATTCCTTTCAGCTCGGCAATGCCATCAAACACGGCGTAAACACCGTCATTGCCGGTCGCCCGAACGCAGGCAAGTCCACCCTGCTAAACGCCCTGCTGAACGAGGAACGCGCAATAGTTTCCGACATTGCCGGCACCACAAGAGATACAATAGAAGAAATGCTCAACATACAGGGCGTACAGTTCCGCCTCATCGACACGGCAGGCATCCGCGAGGCAAGCGATCAGATAGAGG
Source organism: uncultured Aureispira sp. (assembly GCA_905480075.1). Taxonomy (GTDB): domain Bacteria; phylum Bacteroidota; class Bacteroidia; order Chitinophagales; family Saprospiraceae; genus Aureispira. The sequence goes on from CAJQOX010000360.1 coordinate 2,983, forward strand.
CAATCGGCGTACAAAAAACCCTGGAGGAGGTCAAAAAATCCGCCATCCTGGTCTATGTATACGATGTCATGGGCCTGACACCGCCCGAGGTAAAAGAAGACCTGGAAAAACTCGACAGAGAAGGGATGAAGATCATTGCAATTGCCAATAAATACGACAAATACCTGAGTCTGCACGAAAATCCAAGATATCACCGGGACAAGGAATTTCAGGAAAAAGGCTGGTGGGACATGGAAGCCGCCCTAAAAGAAAAAATCCCCGTCATAGAGCTTTCCGCCAAGGACAAGACACAAATTGATCAGCTCAAAAGTCAGCTCTTCGACCTGGTAGCCTCGGGCGAGATCAGCAACAACAACACGATCGTTTCGAACAGCCGGCACTACGCCTCCCTGCAGTCGGCCACCGAGTCTTTGGATTCAGTAATGAATGGCCTGGAGATCGGCATCACCGGAGATTTTTTAGCGATGGACATCCGTCATGCGCTGAATGCTTTGGGGGAGATTACGGGGGAGATATCTACGGATGATTTGTTGGGGAATATATTTTCTCGGTTTTGTATTGGGAAGTAGGTTTTTGTAGATTTTTGATCGCTGCGCTTTTAGATTTTTGATCGCTTTGCTTTTTGATTGTTTTCTATCTAAGATCTAAGATCAGTTAAATAATTTACTTTCTGTGCCTGAAGTAGGGGGCTACTTATAATACTCAATTTCACGGATTCTGATATAGATGTGGGGATCTTTATGCTCTTCCTTTTTGAGCCAATTACCATATTTGTCAATATCTTTAAAATAAGTCTTTCCGGCAAATCTCCCGTCTGAGTAATAACCAATTATCTCAACTATATTCCCGTTAGTATCATATTTGGCAATTTCCTTTGTATCCAAGCTCCCATCTGAGTTGTAGCTATTTGTTTTAACCCAATTACCCTCCTTATTATATTTGTATGTCCATTTTTTATCTAAACTACCATTTGAATTGTATTGATTCCATTTAACCAAATTACCCTCCTTATTATATTTGTATATCCATTTTTTATCTAAACTACCATTTGAAATGTATATATTTTGTTCAACCATATTCCCCTCCCCGTCGTATTTATAGGCCATACTCCAGTTAAGCCAATTCTCCTCTATCATATTCCCATTACCGTCATATTTGTAAGTGTGCTTATCACTCAAACGTTCATATATATATTCATTCTCCTCTATCTTATTTCCATCGTCATCATATTTGTAGATATTTCGTTTAACCAAATTACCCTCCTTATTATATTCATTCTCCTCTATCTTATTCCCTTCATCATCATATTTGTAAGTGTGCTTATCTTTCAAAATCTCATCTGATTGATATACCTGATTTCCATTACCGTCATTTTTGTTGATAGGATTAAACATATTAAGCCTATTTGAATTATAGTTAATCATCTCAATCCGATTCCCATCAATATTGTATAAAACTTGGTAATTGTTTCCATAGGTTGAAATCTTCCCTCTTACGATCTCATCATTTTTTTCTACAGCATGAAAGTCAATTGTTCTTTCAGACTTGACCTTACCCTTTAGATTTGCCTCAGTCAAATCATTTTCTTTTGTTTGTGACATCAGTTCAGTACAACTAAAGAGACAAAGCAGTATACACAGGGATAGTAATTGATATTTCATGTTGATGTTTGTTGTTATTGATGAGGTAATTTAAGGAAAAAGATAAGATAAAGTAAAGGAAGGGAAATAATATAGAATCAAACTTTATGAAAGACAACAGGCTATGGTTTATCCCGGATACAAGTAACCTCCCTGAATGGGTAATGGTTCTGTTAGGGTAATTCTGTTGGCGTTGATTGTTTTCTGTATATTGCTTGCTATCTTCAGTAAATAGAATTTAAAAAATATATTATGAAACAGGTATTAGGATTTTATAGCCTTATAGGCAGTTTAATTAGTTTTTTCTCTCTTTTTTATTTGACCTTTATCGAGCCCCTTTCCGGTCCTGATGGGATTTATATTAGCCTTTTTGGTTTAAGTTTAATGATAAGTAGTATTCTATATTTAGTAATAACAAGATTTTGGACTAAAAGTCCTGCTGAAATTGATAAAATAAATATTGAAAATGAAATGCTGAAAAAACAAATAGAGCAAAAAGAACTTAGAAAAAAATTAGAAGAGTAAACTGTTTTTTGACACAATAAAAAGCTTTCTATAAATTGACTGTAAATCTGTAAATTATAAAAATAGCCTTATTACATTTTTCCAATCATTGAAAGCGATCATGCTTGGTAAGTTCTCTGATTCTTTCAGGGGAACGTCTAGGTTAAGGATGATACTGCTTATTGGTTTAAATAGTCATTCTTTATTATTTCTTTATTTTTAATATAATCCAATGAAAACAATTTCAATAGTATTATTTTTATTATGCTTTTTTGTGAGCTTTGGGCAGACAGCAATTACATTTAATAAGAGGGGACTAAGGAAATTTAAAAATGAAAAATATGCTAATGGGATTGAAGAATTTTCGAAAGCTATTCAAAAAGATTCTACTTTTTCTGAAGCCTATTATAATAGAGGAATCGTTAAGGCTTATATAAAAGATTTTAAAGGGGCTATTTTAGATTATTCAAAAGCAATTGAGATTGATTCATCTTTTTGTGATGCATATAATAACCGAGGATTAGCTAGAGAGAGTTTAGGTGATTACAAAGGTGCTATTATTGATTACTCAAAAGCTATAGAAATTAATCCTGAAGATGCTTTGGTTTATTCTAATAGAGGTATTGCAAAAGATGAATTGGAAGATTTTCAAGGTGCTATCAGTGATTATTCAAGAGCTATAGAAATTGATCATGAGGATGCTGTAGCTTATTACAACAGGGCTTATACCAAAGAAAATTTAAAAGACTACAAAGGTGCCATCGGTGATTATTCAAAAGCTATTGAAATTGATCCTTTATACAAAGATGCTTATAATAACAGAGGTGAAATAGAATACAATTTAGGAAACTACGATAAAGCTATTTTAAATTTTACAAAAATTGTGAAAATTGATTCTAAATGTGCTTGGTCATATTTCAACAGAGGACTTGCAAAAGAGGAACTTAAAGATTACAAGGGTGCTATTCAAGATTACTCTAAAGCGATTGAAATTAATCCTAAAGATGCTGAGTCTTATTTTAGTAGAGGATTAACTAAAATCGAAGTCAAAGACAAAGAAGGTGGTTGTATTGATCTATTTAGAGCAAACGAATTAGGATATAAAGATATAGATAATGCAATTGAGCAATATTGTAATTGAATCTATCAGCTCAATTTCTACATTGC
>CAJQOX010000361.1 GCA_905480075.1 uncultured Aureispira sp.
TATGTGATTCGGACAGGATTCGAACCTGTGACCGTCTGCTTAGAAGGCAGATGCTCTATCCAGCTGAGCTACCGAACCTGCTTTGTGTTTAATTCTAAAGCGATGCAAATTTACAAGTTTTTCATTAATAATAAAATTTATAGATCTCTTTTATTAATTATTTTCAGAACTTATGGTTTTAGCCTCATTTTCTACCTGGTTTTCAACTTACTTCTATAACTCCCTTTTTTGAATAAAAATTCCTTAAATCAAATTTATTTTAATTTTTTTTCATCTTGCTCAAACCCTTTAATACAAAAAGGTTGAGGTAAAATATTAAGGTTTTTAAAGTTTTTTTTTTGATATTTTTGAATCAGATAATTAGAATTTCTCCATTGAATTTGTATCTTTAGTTTACAAGCTGATAAACACATACTGTAATTGAAATTTGAATAAATATTTAGTTTTTTTATTTCCATTTTTTTATTATCCAATTAAAATCAAGCAGTTATGAAAATTATTTCCGTGATGTTTGCATCCCCTGCCTATGATGAATTAGTGAATATGAGAATCGAAACCCTCTACAAACCCCTAAATGCCGATATTGATATTGATGACTTTGCCGCAGAGTACAAAGATGTGCACCTAGCCGTCTATGACGATAAACTACAAATGATAGGCGGTGTAGTTGCCAAAGTATGTGAAGAAGAAGATGAGTTTATGAACAAACGTAAAATTTGCCTCCTCAGGCAAGTGGTTGTTAAAGAAAACCTGCAGGGGCTCGGACTCGGAAAAGATATGTTGGCCTGTCTGGAAAAAATGCTAATTGATAAAGGTTACAAAGAAATCCGACTGTATTCTCACTTAGGTGCCATGGATTTCTATGCTCATTTAGGCTATGGAAAACACGGCAAACCTTTCAAAGGCAATGGAATTAAGCAGCATATCATGAAAAAGAAAATTCAAAAGAAATCAACTAAATTAGAAAGATTGGAAGCTGTTGGTTCTGAATATTGATTTAGTCAGGGCATTTATTTATAATTTAGGGATTTTTGAAGTCGTAATTTATAAGAACATTGGTATCTTTGCCACATTCTTATAATTTACGACTTTTCTTTTTGTATATTTAAATAATTAATAGTGAAATCTGATACTGTTCGCATCAAAAAAGGGGCTTTCCTCGAAAATGTAAAAATTGAAGATATTGCCTTCGGAGGTGAAGGTATTGGAAAATTAAAAACGGAACAGGGTGATTATATCCTCTTTGTAAAAAACAGCCTGCCCGGACAGACCGTTACTGCTAAAATAATCAAAAAGAAGAAAAGATTCGCCAAATGTAAACTCGTAAAGGTTACCACGCCTTCACCAGATGAAACTGAAATCCCTTTTCAGTCTATACCCGGGGCACCCTTTGCCAATTTTCCCATCATAAAACAGGAAGAATACAAAGAACAGTCTACCCTCGAAATGTTTAAACGCCTCAGTGGTATTGAAAATATAAGAGACATTTATGAAGGATACATCAGTTCCCCATCTGTATGGCACTACCGAAACAAAATGGAATATTCCTTTTCTACGCTCCTCTCTGAATTGGGAACCGGGGAGGAATCCGAAGGTTTTGCGCTCGGATTTAAGAGACGAGGACAATGGTGGGCTGTCGAAAATCTGGAAGCGGATTCAGGGCTCTTTGATGAACAATTCGAATCTGCAATGCTCCGGATCAGACAGTTTTGTGAAAAAACAGGACTGCCGGCATGGAATCCGGCCAAAAGTGATGGGTTTTTCAGATTCCTGGTGGTTCGCAAAAGTTATGTGCATGATGAATTGCTCTTTAACCTTGTTACTACAAGCGATCAGCTCGATAAATTTGATAAACCTGCCTTTGTGCAATTACTCAAAGATATCCTCGGCAAACGCCTCGCAGGCATAATTCACACGATCAACGATGAGATAGGAGATGTACAGAAACAAAGCTCAGAAAAGACGGAGGTCCTCTTCGGTAAAGAGAAAATTGTGGAAAATATCCTGGGCCTAGATTTTGAGATCTCTATGCAAAGCTTCTTTCAGACCAATCCGCAATGTGCCGAAAAACTATATGCACGCGTTATAGAATATGTCAGCAAGGCTATGCAAAATTCGGATACTCAGGACGCGGTTGCTATGGACCTGTTCTGTGGTACAGGCACTATCGCTCAGCTACTCGCCTCCAACGAGCATATAAAAGAAGTAGTGGGTGTGGATATCGTTCCGCAGGCAATAGAAGATGCCAAAGAAAATGCTACACGCAATAAAATTGACGGAATTAATTTCTTCGCAGCCGATGTAAGGAAATTTCTTTATGATTATCCTCAATACAAGGGCAAGATTAATACTATTGTACTAGACCCGCCAAGAGGAGGGATAGTGCCAAAAGCCCTGCTCAGAATTATAGCACTCGATGCCCAATCAATAGTCTATGTATCCTGCAACCCCTCCACACAGGCAAGAGATGCCGCTACGCTGCTTGAAGCAGGTTATGAAATACAAAGCTTTTGTTTGGTTGATCAATTCCCGCATACTGCACATATCGAGAGCATTGCACTTTTTGTGAAGAAATGATGCAGGGCTTTGATGTTTTTTACGATACAGAAGCCTGTAAAATAATAGCAGGCCATATCTACATGTAATCTGTGGTATAAATTGCAAGGAGAAATTATCTGAATTAATAAGACTAAGAAGGAGTGGAATTTGGAAAGAGCAGGAACAATAAAATTTGTATCTCGATACGTAAATTTTTATGATAGTGAGTTTCCCGATTATTTTCTCACTTTCTCCCAATTGGAATAGCCCATAAAATCTCTGCCTCCGTTGAATATATTTTCCAGTAAGGTAAGCAGGCGATATCTGAATTTTTCATGCTTCATTTTATCTCTGTCAAGCAGGCTTTTTTTAGTGTAATTCAGTTCTCCGGTCCAGTAAATTTTTTCTCGGAAATCATCCATAACTTTTGGGTGGCTTTTATTAAAAACGGGAATTTTCCCTAAGGCACCATAATCGAAATGCTCCGGTTTTGTCTGATATTCTTTTTGTATTTTCTCTTTACCATGATGCATCGAATCCTGTTCTTTCTTTTTCGATTGCATTATTTCGGGCGGACGTACCCAACCGTAGTGGTATATATGCGCATCTATCGGGAGAATATTCAACTTTTGATTCTGCCCTTTCCTGAAAGATTGGGCATCTTTATAAGAGTATATTCCCTCTGTATTTCTTATAATCCTGATTTCATTTTTATACCATCCATGAAAAGGCAGATAATGTTCGTAATCTCCAAAAAAATGGTAATAGTTGAATAAAAAACCATCTATGTTCTTTTTATTCAGGTTTTCTGTGCAGGCCTTTTTTATAAGAGGTAAGTCTTTTTCATGTATTACTTCATCTGCCTGCAGGTAAATACACCAATCGCCGCTGCAATTATTAAAAGCAAAGGTTGTTTCATCGGCAAATATTTTACCATCAATGAAATCTTTCTCAGACCAGGTCCGGTCAATAATTTTAATTTTCTCAGAGTTAATCGATTCAATTAACGATCTCGTATTATCATCGGGGTCATTATTTCCCAAAGCAACTATAAATTCATCTACAATTGGCAGCACAGACTGTATTGATTCCTTTATCGGGAAATAATATTTGCCGGCATTCCTGACCATTGTAAAGCCACTTATTTTCATTTTAATGATTTATAAACGTATGATTTGATAATCAAATCAACCCCCTTCAAACGATTGCCATACAGGATATTTCCACATTCACATATTTAGGCAGATTGGCTACTTCAACGGCTTCTCTTGCAGGGGCTGTGTCATCATTGAAATATTTGGCATATACTTCGTTGATTGCGGCATAATTGCCCATGTCAGACATGAAAATGCTGCATTTTATTACATTTTCGAAGTTGGTATTTGCTGCTTTCAGCACAGCGGCCATATTTTGCATAACCCGTTCGGTTTCCTGCTTTATGTCTCCTGTTTCCAGTTCTCCTGTAGCAGGGTTGATGGCTATCTGACCGGAAACATAGAGGATTCCGTTTGCTATGACTGCCTGATTGTAAGGCCCTACAGGTGCCGGTGCATCTTTTGTTTGAATAATCTGTTTCATTCTAAAATTTATGTTAAATGTTTTAGTACAATTAATTCCTTGTCTGTCAGAAAACGGCATTTACCTATTGGCAGATTCTTTTTGGTAAGGCTTGAGTAGCGTATCCTGTCCAGTTTTACCACTTTATAGCCAAGGTGTTCAAATATACGACGAACTATCCTGTTGCGTCCTATATGAATTTCAATGCCGATGGTTTTATTATTATCGCCGTATTCTATGGCATCTACGAGTGCAGGTCCATCTTCCAGCTGAAGGGTATTTCTGATTTTTTCGAGGTCCTGTGGGGTCAATGACTTGTCAAGTTTTGCCTTATATACTTTTTTGACCCCAAAACTCGGGTGCGATAGCTTTTGGGCAAAATTTCCGTCATTGGTCAGTAACAATAACCCTGTCGTGTTGCGGTCAAGGCGTCCGATTGGGTAAATACGTTCTTTTGTAAGGTCCGACACAAAATCCAGGACAGTTTTTCTGTTGTTTTCATCTTCCAGGGTCGTAATGACGTTTTTGGGTTTGTTCAGCAGGATATAAACATGATTTCTTGTAGGCTGTATCACAGAACCCTGAAATTTCACCTCATCCTCCTTCTTCACCTTATAGCCCATCTCCAATTCTATCTTGTCATTGACGGTCACCTCTCCGTTTTTGATATATTCACTTGCCTTTCTTCTTGAACAGATACCGGAATGAGCAATATATTTATTCAGCCGCATATTCTCCTCAATCGGGGCAGTATGAGTCTTTTTTATTTCTTTTTTCTTCTTTTTGGGAAAGCGGGACTTCTTCTTTATTTTATCGGAATGCTTTTTCTCAGGTTTATTCTCCTTCTTAAAGCTCTTTTCTTCTTCGTAATAATCGTCCTGAATTGGTTTTTTTTTGTAAAACTTGCTGAAAGGAGCTTCGTCTTTTTTTGGTTTGCGTTTCATCTTTTACCAGCGATTGGTTTTCAGTTGATTATAAATTATTATGAATTGACTTTTACAAAGGTAATCAGCCCGATAGAATTAATTGCGAATAATGATCGAATTATTTGATTAATATAAAAATGATTCTAAATTTAAAGAAATATTTTACTCATTTAAAGAATTATCGATTTTGCTTTCAGGGTCTTTTTCATCTGAGATAACATTTTCTTTTTTGTCGGAGGCCAAATCTTTGATAATTACCGTATCTGCTTTTTTTTCTACTTCAGTTATCTCTGCTTCAGGTACATATTCCGGATTATTCAGTTCTTTTGAAATGATTTCATAGACAGGTTTTACTATATATTTTTTCTTGTTTTTCAGGATGAAATAAGCAATAGCAATCAGAATCATTGAAACAGTCAGGAAACTGATTTGGTAGGCAAAGCCGGGAATCCATCCGGATAAAACCCATCCCAATATCAATGCTGTAGTGAACGAAATAAAGATAATGCCTATGATTATCAATGACCAGATAGCAACTAATGCGGCAAGTGCCGCTATTCCCTTCGACAATTCATTGGAAATCTGTCCTCTGTATTCTTCAAATTTTGTATCGATGTACTCTGTCAGCACTTCTTTTAATCTGTCTGCGAGAGTCTTTTTGTTTCCGAACATCCTGGGATAAATTTTTATGCTTTTATAGATGTAAATTTATCAAAATTATTAATATAAATCTGTTTTTATAATCATGTTTTATTTTCATTCATCCGGGAAATCATAATAATCCGGTTATTGCTTTCCTTTTTCTTCTTTTTCCAACATTTCCATAAGTTTAAAAGCCAATATATCAATATTGTTGCCTTTAGGATGAAAGGCAGAAAGGTTAGATAGAATAATCACAGCTTTTTTACCATCCCCATCCAACAACATAGCAGAAGTATAACCACCGGTTTTTCCATTGTGAAAGAGAAGAGATTTACCCTCTTTTTTCAGCAGGTGCCAGGCCATTGCCATATCCAGGTTTTCATTCACTGTAAAAGTGGCCTGTTGTTGCAGATTCAGGGCTTTGTCCTTGCCCTCAAGATTGGCCAGTACAAATTTTTGAAGGTCTGAGACAGAAGATAAAACAGCACCGGCAGGGGCAAGCACATCAAAATCCCAGTTTTGAGTATCCATCCCCATCGGACCTTTTCCATTGATCAGTTTATCTGAAACTTTTTTTCGTTCTGTGGTGGTACTTTTCATTTGCAGAGGTCCGAAAATGTATTGTTGCAAAGCTTCCTCGTAGGTAGATTTGTTTTTGTCAGACAATATTTTTCCGAGCAGGCCGGCCCCAAGATTAGAATATTCATATTCCTTACCCGGGTCTCTTTTAAGCTGAATCTCTTTTTTAAGATATTCATTTAATAATTCTTCATTATAATTTTTGTAGGGATTCATTGGGTTTTTCTGTAAGAGCGGCATTATATTTTCCGGTAAACGGGGCAAACCTGAAGTATGATTTGATAGTTGCTGAAGGCTAATTTTGGGATTTCCTTTCAACCTGTATTTCATGTGTTTTTTTATCGGGTCTTCTGCCTTTACTTTTTCCTCCTTAATCATATAAGCCAAGAGGGTAGAGGTAAAAACTTTGCTGATAGAGCCGATTTCGAAAACAGTGTTTTTATTTTTTTTGGACTTAATATCATCCAAAGCGGTTTCAAATCCGTAGTAATTGGTATTACCTTCATTAATTAAGGAAATTGAAAGTTCTGTGCCCTCCGGAAAATCTTTGCTGATTTCTGTGATGATTGTCTGTAAGTCCTGTGCCTTAATCGTAAAATTTAATAATATAATTACCAGAACCGTAAAGTAGGTTTTCATTTGTTAATGTTATGATTAGTCAATAATTTATACATCATTATAAGTTTATAATGAATGAAAGAATTCCATGAAGTAAATTTTTTAGATTAAAGCATGTTTTCTTTGGACAAAATTAACTTATTTTCAAGTGTATAGGAAGTGTTTATAATTAATGGATTTTGTGGATCCTGTGGAATTTGAATGAAAAAAATTAATTTTACTCGGGCTTTTTAGAATTTATACATGTTAATATTCATTTTTAATTATTTCTGATAAAACAAAAATGAGCCCCTGATGTCAAAAAACAATTTTAGCTTAAAATGCATAATTTCTTATTCCTGTTATTCTGTCCCGTTAAATTATTTATTTAGTTTTTCTGTCTTCAAGGCAGCATAATCATTCTTTATACTGTTATGTATATAAGAACATTTTTTGATTTGTTAATTTAAATATTTTTATTTGTAAGTAGCAATTTTTACCCTATGTCACGTTATTTGGCATTTTTGACTGACGGAATCTAATTCTGTCAGTCTTTTTTATACCATAAATCCTAAGGTCCACCTTTCCAAAAGGTCCACCTTTCTAAAAGACTACACTTTCCAAAAGTCTGGAAAAACCGACACTTTCTTGATTTATTATTGATTATTTAAATTTTATATTAGATTTGATTATTGAATTCTCTGTTGTTTATAATTTATTTCAGTTTAATAGAAATGAACAATCAAATTACAGAGAATTCTTAGTCGACGATTAACTCTCAGAGGCATCATCTTTTTCATTAATCATTTAATCTTTTAATCATGTTAAATCTAGCCCTTTCTATTCTTCCGGGCGTTCTTATAATTATTTATATTTATAAAAAAGACAAATATGAAAAAGAACCCAAACACCTGATCTTCAAATGTGTTCTTTTAGGTATGCTGAGTATCATTCCGGCTGTAATTGGTACGCTGTCGATAGAATCGATGATGGGAGTGGAAAACCCGGGAGAGTCCGCTTCTGTTGTGGTGCTTGCTATCTATGCCTTTGTTGCGGTAGGCCTGAGTGAGGAATTTGGCAAGTTTCTCTTTCTGAGGTATTATATCTATCGTAAGGATGAGTTTGACGAACCGATGGATGGTATCGTTTACGCTGTGGCGATAGGTATGGGCTTTGCCATTCTGGAAAATATATTTTACGTACTCAATGGTGGCCTGTCAGTGGCTTTAATGCGAATGTTTACTGCTGTACCGGCACACGCAGCCTTTGCTGTAATTATGGGATACTACGTCGGCCTGGCTAAATTTGAAAAACATCCTTCTAAAGTTTCCTCTCTTATGAGTCAGGGAATAATTTATGCAGCCCTTGTTCATGGTGCCTACGATTTTTTCCTTTTCTCTAATAATGTGATTGGCCTTTTCATCCTGGCCTTTGTTGTACTTATTGCTGCTATCTTTATGTCCCGAAAATTAATTAACATTCATGTTGAAAATTCTCCTCATAAAGTAGGTGAAAAGAAAGATATTTCTGACCATTTTATAGATGATTGAATTCTTTAATTATATGATTAATATTTTGATTCAGATTTTAATTGTATATTTAAATTTATGAAATATTACCTTTTTGTTATTCCTTTTGTTTTTTCCTTTGCAGTTGCTCAGGCTCAGGTGAATTTTACCGATTCCAATCTGCCCATAATTGTCATCAATACATTGGGACAGGCTATTGTGGACGACCCGAAAATAACCTGCGACATGGGGGTTATTGACAATGGTTCAGGCCTTCGCAATAATATTACAGATCCTTTCAACGATTATTTCGGCAAGATCGCTATAGAGATCAGGGGGTCTACCTCTCAGCAATACCCAAAAAAAAGTTATGGTCTGGAAACCCGCGATATTCTCGGCGACCCCTACAATGTGAAACTGCTGGGAATGCCAAAGGATAATGATTGGATCCTCTATGGCAGCTATCCCGACAAGACGCTGATGCGCAATGAAATTACTTACAGTCTCTTTACTCAGATGCAACCCTGGTCTCCGCGTTATG
>CAJQOX010000362.1 GCA_905480075.1 uncultured Aureispira sp.
GGGACTGCCACAATACCCTGTTTCCAGAATAGGTCTTAGTATTTCTCAAAAAACACCGGGAACTCTATTTGCCTGTGTGGTTGATTCTACCTACAACCTGGATGGTATCTATAAATCTACCAATGCTGGTGTCAATTGGACTTTATTGGATACTATTGGTTTAGACCTCTCTTATTTAGGAGGATTTGGCTGGTATTTTAGCCAAATAAGGGTAAGTCCCTATAATGATGATGAAATCACGGTCATAGGAGTAGAAAGTTTTAGCAGCTTTGACGGAGGGGCTACCTGGCAAAAATCAGTACCTGATTGGTATACTTATGTGGTTCATGCCGATGGACACGATATGCTATACCTCGATTCTACCACGGTTCTTTTCGCTACCGATGGTGGTCTGTACCGAAATCCTGATATGGGGAATATCAATACTTGGTCAGATATTGATAATATTGCCAATATGCAGTTTTATCGAATTGCCCTCAATCCTCACCAACCTGGTGTATATGCCGGGGGTACGCAGGACAATGGCACCTGGTATGGTAATGCCTCCAATTTATCCTGGACAAAGCTACTTGGCGGAGATGGATTTCAAACAATTTTTGATCCACTGGATAGCAATTTAATTTATGCTGAAACTCAAAATGGGAATTTATATTATTCTAACAGCGCCAGTTTTTATTCCTTTAATACGGGAATAGATTATAATGACAGACGCAATTGGGATATGCCTATTATTATGAGCCATCATTCCAATACTATTATGTATACGGGAACCTACCGAGTATACGCTAATATGAATGCGCCTGTAGATCCCTGGACATCCATGAGCCCTGATTTGACCGATGGTGTTATTTATGGAAATAGTTTTCACAATATTAGCGCAATTGCGGAATCTCCTTTAAATCCTGCCTATATATACGCAGGAACCAGTGATGGTAATGTATGGAAATACAATGCCCCTACTACTTCATGGATAGAAATAACCGGCACCTTACCTCAGCGTTATGTTACGGCTATTGAAGGTTCTCCGGATAACCAGGATGTGGTTTTTGTTACCCATTCAGGTTACAAGGATGGAGTTTACATTCCTCATATTCATAAATCCACCAATAATGGAAGCACCTGGACTGATATTTCAGGAGATCTACCTCAAATGGGAATCAATGATGTTTGCATCATGCCCGGACATAATGATTCAGTGATCTTTGTGGCCAATGATGCAGGTGTTTATTACACGCTTAACGGAGGTACACAATGGGAACGTCTTGGATTGGGGATGCCGGCTATTCCTGTATTTGATATCGAAATTGATCTGGCCAATAATAAATTAATTGCAGGAACATTTGCGCGTTCTATGCAATCCTGTACTTTGGATAATATTGGTTTAATTACTCAAATAAAGGAACCCAAACAAACAGCAGAAATGCGTGTTTTCCCTAATCCTGCAAAGGATTACATCATGGTCTCTGGCATTAAAAGAAATACTTATGTTGATCTTTTCAGTTTGAATGGAAAAAGGCTGATACATGCTAAAGCAGAAAATGAAACATTAAAATTGAATCTACAACGTTTTTCAGCAGGAACTTATATTCTTCGGTCGGAAGGGAGTAAAAGCGCTGTGAAAATTATTAAGAACTAAGATTAACATGATTTTTGTTTATATACATTTAGGTAAATATTGATAATATAACTGATATTTTTACTGTGTCACAAATAGCATTTTAATTGTTATTCTCTATTTTGTTTGATTATGTTTAATTTCAGAATTTTGTTATTTCTTGTTTTTTTGTTGTCCTGTTCATTCTTGCAGGCACAAAATTCTAATAACCTGAACGAAGCAATTCAACAAGCCCAATCCAATAACAAAAAAATCCTTCTTATTTTCTCCGGTTCCGATTGGTGTCGCAATTGTATTCATTTCGATAAGCAAATTCTACAGAACCCTGATTTTATATCCTTCGCCGACCAACAACTTGTCCTGCTCAATTGCGATTTTCCACAACGAAAAAAGCTTCCTCCCGATTTGATCAAACAAAATGAAACCCTTGCAGAAAAATACAACCCGCAAGGTGATTTCCCGGCTATTTTGTTGTTGAATGCAGATAAGACCGTGATTGCAGATATTGGCTATTCAAATCAGTCTCCTGCTCAATTTATTGGGGAAGTGAAAAAACATTTGCCCCCTCCTGTTATTTTAAATGAATACAGAAAAAAAGTACCTCTTATGGGTTCGTTCTTTGAGTTCGTAATTGTGGCCGAGAAAGAAGAGACTGCAATGAAATACATACAAGCCTGTATTGATGAAGCTACACGAATAGAAAATCTTATCTCCGAATGGATTCCCAACTCTGAGGTCAGTAAAATTAATGCCGCTGCCGGTAAAGAACCCGTTTCGGTTAACAGGGAAGTCTATGACCTGCTTCAACGTGCTATGGCTATCGGAAAACTTACTCAGGGGGCTTTCGATATTTCTTTTCTGCCGCTTTATAACTATTGGAAATTTGACAGAAACCCAGTAGTGGATTTTGATACTTTAGCAATTAAAAAATGGACAGGCTTTGTGAACTACACTAAAATACAATTACTTCCTGATTTGAAAGTGTTCATACCTGCAGGATTCAAAATTGGACTTGGGGGAATAGGGCAGGGCTATGCGGTGGATAAGATTAAAGCATTAATGATCAAAAAAGAGGTAAAGAACTTTGTTGTCAATTCAAGTGGTGATGTCTATGCTCATGGAAAAGGGGCTGATGGTAATCCCTGGAAAGTTGGTATTGCTAGTCCGGCTAATGCTGACAAGATCGTTAAGTGGCTGAATGCAAGCTATGTATCTGTGGTAACTTCCGGTACATCCGAGAAAAATTTTGTCTATAAAGATAAGGTATACGGACATATTATCAACCCTGTCACAGGCTTTCCTGTGTCCGGCCTTCAATCTGTTACAGTAATTTGCAAATCTGCAGAAATGTCTGATGCTTTTGCCACGGCACTTCTTATCCTTGGCCCTGATATAGGGATAGACTTGATTGATCAATTACCCGATATAGATTGCATTTTTATGGATGCTAAAGGGAATATGAGGATCTCAAAGGGGCTGTCTGAAAGTATAAAATAAGGAATTACCAACCTGAAAATGCTTTATTAAAGACATCGTCGAGTATTTGTGCGTAAATATCCTGAATAAGCGCTTCTTCAACGGATGACAAATCCTCCTCTGAAGAAAAGTTAGCGAATCTTGAAAAGGTCTGATTCCAGTCTTTGCTGCCATCTTTTTCCTTTGTATTTCTGAAATCTACATTTACCTTAATTGTCAACCTTTGAAACGCTACTGTCTGATCGGGTTGAGGTGCCAAAGAACTGATTGAATATCCTGTAACATTTCCTGAAAATTGTATGTCACTTTTCCCTTCCTGATATGCAAGCCTGGTATTACTGATAATTTTATCTTTCAACTGTTCAGAAAAACTCTGCCCGCTGTTAGGAGGTGCATTTTGTACTTTTACCTCAAATTGTTCAAGAGAAAAGGTCTTTAGTACCGAATAATCTATTCCGGCATTAATAAAACTGACTGTACAACTCTGTGTTGTAAAGATTAATAGATATATATATAGAAAACTAATCCTTGTCATAATGTTGTTTATCTTTTGCTCTGCATAAAAGTACAATAATTTGACTTGTTTCTGTGCTTATTAATGGTTTCTGTCATTTGTTTAACAATTTTTTTTGAAAAGGGGTTCCTGTTAACACTTCAAAAGTGTCACCTTTCCAAAAGTGTTACCTTTCCAAAAGTGTACACTTTAAAAATCTAGTCCAACTATTGAATTTATCCAGTTGTCAGGCATTGAGGGACAATAAATTCAATTAGCAGTTTCAAAGTTTGGTTTTCAACTTAATTATTTCTTAATTGCATCAAATTAATTGGCTTATTCTATCTCTTACTGTATTTTAGCCATTAATAAAATAATATTTGTGTTCTGAAATTAATTCTCATCAATGAGTTTTGTATATCCTTGGTTTTTGTGGGCGCTTCTCGCCATTTCTATACCGGTAATTATTCACCTTTTTCACTTCAGAAGGTTCAAAACAGTATATTTTACCAACGTCAAATTTCTGAGGGAAGTAAAAGAACAAACTTCGGCACGTTCAAAACTCAAGCATTTGTTAGTGCTTGTGGCACGTATACTTGTGGTAGCTTTTCTGGTTTTTGCATTTGCAATGCCATATATACCTTCTAAAAATGGAAATGCTAAAAAAGGGAATAAAGATGTAAGTATATTTTTTGATAATTCATTCAGCATGTCTGCCGAAAGTGAAGATGTCCGTCTGTTAGAAAAGGCTAGATCCCGAGCCAAGGAAATAGTTTCAGCCTATTCTGTGGATGACAGAATTCAGATTATTACTGCAGATTTTGAAGGAAGGGATCAACGCTTATTAAGTAAGGAAGATGCACTAAGCAGGATCAGTGAAATAGAGATCACCCATAATGTCCGCAATCTTTCCAAGGTTCTTGCAAGACAGAAACAGGCAGTAAATTCCGGTAAAAACATCCTTAAAGAAGTATACATTGTATCTGATTTTCAAAAAAACATAACAGATCTTGAACTCTATCAGGACAGCCTGACGGACCTTATGCTTGTTCCCTTACAGTCTCTTCCAAACCAGAATGTTGCTATAGATTCTGCCTGGTTTCAGTCTCCTGTACAAAGTCTCAATCAACCCAATCCGCTGATTGTAAAAGTACGTAATCATACCGACAGGGAAATCCCCAATGTACGTATAAGTCTTTTCATTGACAATCAGACGAGGCCCTTGGGGACATTAACAATTCCTGCTCAGACTTCAGTTTTCGATACGGTAGATGTCCCTGTCCTGCATACAGGATGGTATGAAGCCAAGTTGAATATCTCGGATTTTCCTATTGAATTTGATAATGATTATTATTTTACTTTCAAGGTAGATGAACAAGTCGATATTCTTCAGATTCACGGGGGAATTCCTAATCGTTTTGTAGAGGCCACTTTTTCCGATAATGATTATTTCAAAGCTGCCTCTCAGGATGTATCCAAACTTAATTATTCAGAATTTCCTAATTACGATCTTGTCATCCTTGATGAGTTGTCTTCCCTCCCTTCCGGATTAATAAGCGAATTAAAGAATTATGCTTTGAATGGAGGAAATGTAGTTATCTTTCCTCACCCGGCTGCAAATTTGTCTGATTATAACAATCTCAATACTCAGTTCAATGCAAATTCCTATGGTAAAATTGATGAACGGGAACGGAAGGTTTCCTTTGTTAACTTTCAGGAATTTATTTTTAATGATGTCTTCGAAGAACGACGATCTAATCTGAAATTGCCTGTTACACGGGCCAATTACAAAATTAACAAAAGCGCAAGATCAGGAGAGGAAGTCATATTAAGATACCGTGACGGAGCAACGTTTGTAGGGAAATATTCGATTGGGAAGGGCCATCTTTTTCTTTGTGCCGCCCCCCTTTCAGTAGATTATTCAGATTTGGTCAAAAATGGTGAAATATTTGTTCCCATGTTATACAAAATGGCTTTATCAGCCACTACGGAAAAGAAAATTGCCTATATAATCGGGAAAGACGATATTTTGGAAACTGATAACAGAACCACTGATTCTGAAATGGTGTATAAGATAAAAGGTAACCGGGGAGAATTTATTCCTGAACAAAGGGCAATGGGCAGTCGTATGATGTTGGGAATGAACAATCAGGTCAGATCGGCTGGATTCTATGATCTTTTGCTGAAAGATGGGGATGTTCTTGATAAATTCGGATATAATTATGACCGCAAAGAATCTTCTTTGTCTTTTTATAATCCTGAAGATCTCATAAATATCCTGGGAGATAAAGTATCTGTTATCGAAGGAACTAATTCTAATGATTTTGTAGAAACTATCAGTTCTCAGAATAAAGGGGCTGCTCTTTGGAAATATTGTCTGATTCTTGCCCTTCTGTTTTTGGCCCTGGAAACAGCCCTTGTCAGATTGTGGAAGGTTTAGTCTTATAAATATGAAAATACCTATAAGCAGAAAGGTTCTGGAAAAAATATACCATAATAGTTTAGTGCCATTTTTGGATGGACTGACTACCATTATAATGGAATTTGACGAATTGTTTGTTGAAGTTAATGTTCCCCGACAAGGGTTGGAACTGTTGGATGAACTTGACCCTTTTCTGATTTTTACCCTTTCTGAGTTTATTCAAAAAAAATCACTTTCTATAGAAATTGAAGTTATTTTTCATTTCAACCGATTTGATTTTGAAGTGGAACTTATTATTGAAAAAGCTGATATTACCAACCGTGTCAAACTTGATTATTCAAAAGAATTTTCTATGGATGATTATTTTAATCTGATCAATGTGACAGGACAGTCAATTATCGCACTTATCAAAGAGGAATTTCCGGACAATTAACCTCAAACCGTGTCTGAACTAATTTATTTACAACATACAATTAATTATTATAAATACGGGAATGGCCCCTCTTTATTATTTGCTTTTCATGGCTTTGCCGATAATGCAGATTTATTCCAAAAAGCAGGCGAGGTTTTGTCCCCTTATTTTACTATAATATCGATCGATTTGCCATTTCATGGGAAAACGAAATGGGAAGGAGATATTTATAAACCCGAGGATATTCAGCAAATCCTTAATTTATTTATGGTTAAATACAATTTTACTTCCTGTTCTATGATCTGTCACAGTATGGGAGGGCGAATTATTTGGGCTTTATTATCAATGATGCCGGCACAAATTAATAATTTGATTTTTCTGGCTCCCGCAGGATTTCAGTATACTTTTACCGCTTCTCGTTTTTGGTGTCCCATGTGGTTTCGACGAAGGGCCCGGAAAAAATTTGAAGAGTCGGAGGGTATTTTACGATTTTTCGATATAGCACACAAACTTAAATTAATGAACAGGGCGACCTATCTTGTTTTTAAACAACAACTTGATCTGCCAAGAAGGAGGGCAAGACTTCTTAAAACATGGATATCAATGTATTTTTTTCCTATGGGTGCCAAAAAAAAACATCGTAATATCATAAATGATCATGCCATCAAATGTTTTTTCTTCTATGGGATAAAAGATAGAATCACTCCGGCTAAATGTGCAATTAAATTTGTTTCCCAATTAAAAAATACCGAAATTTGCCTGCTTAAAGGAAATCATTTTTTTGTAAGGGATAATCTTGCCCCTCAATTAAAAATATGGCTGACCGATAATAGTGATTCTTTTAATTAGACCAGAAAATCAATAATCGATTATTAATTCTTTCTATCAACAGATCACTAAATCAATAATTCTTCAATTTAACAATCTATCAATCTAACATTTTAATAAAAAAAATATGTTTGCCGACCTACATTGCCATTGTCATATGCGTTCTTATCTTACTTTATCTCATATTCAGGAACAACTCGGTGAACGGGAATACAGTCCATGGACTATAATTGCTACTAATATGACAAGACTTAAATATGCTGACCGTGCTGCAGGGTACGCACAGGCTGATTTGGTGGCTTTGTGGAATAGTGGAACAAGGTTGGTTTTTAATTCTATGTATCCTATAGAGAAAGAGTTTTTTATGTCTCAGGATACAGCATCTGTCGGAAAATTTAAAATATTGCGCAAAATAATACGTATGGCGACACATCACAAAGTTCCCTTACGC
>CAJQOX010000363.1 GCA_905480075.1 uncultured Aureispira sp.
CCCCAAGGTTTGTAAAGGCAGCAAAAGAAGAACACCAATTGCTGCTCAGAGGCAAGGCAATGGCATTCTGACAGTCGTCATTTGAAGGCTGTGCCAATGCTCTGAAACTGTAAATTAAATAAAAAAAGAGGATCGCTGAACGAATTCTCATCTCACTTGTTATATTTGTGTTTGAAAATATATGAAGGTCTTTTCTAATAATTAATGGGTTGCTATATCGCTAATGTAATCTTTTTCTGAAAACATTTTCTTACTATTTAGTATAACGTTGTATCTTTCAAAGTATCCTATTTTTATGAAAAAACAATTATCTGCACTCGAGGCGAAATACGAAGCACAGAAACTGGCCTTTGCCCCCTTTTATTTTCAGGCAACCCTTGCATTGAAGGAATTGGGTATTTTGGATGTCATTGCTAAGGTCAGGAAGGGAGTAAGAATGGATGAGATAGTTGAAAAAACAGGAGTTTCCCTCTATGGTATAAAGATTTTAATTGAAGCAGGTTTTGTTTCCAATCTCTTACAGGTGGATGATGAGGACAGATATTCTCTGACAACTGTTGGTCAGTTCATCCGTTCAGACAGAATGACGGAGGTGAATATGAATTTCACCAAAGATGTCTGTTACGATGGCCTTGCTAATTTGAAAGAATCTATTGTAAATGGCAAGCCGGAAGGTCTGAAGGTTTTTGGAAACTGGCCTACTGTTTATGAAGGCCTGTCTCAGCTGCCCGAACAGGTAAAGAAGTCCTGGTTCGAATTCGATCATTTCTATTCTGACGATGCCTTTCCTTATGCAATTGATTTGGTTTTCAGGGAAAATGTTACCCATCTTTTTGATATTGGGGGCAATACCGGGAAATGGGCGAAGGCCTGCTGTGAATATGATGAGGAGGTTAAGATAAAAATCCTGGATTTGCCCGGACAACTGAATGTTGCTCAGCAGAATATTTCAAAAGAGTCCTATGCAGACCGTGTTACTTATCATGAAATTGATCTTTTGGATGAATCACAGGCGATTCCTGCAGGGTCAGATGCCGTATGGATGAGTCAGTTTTTGGATTGCTTTGGTTCAGACGAGATATTGTCTATTCTCAAAAGGGTACATGAGGCGGTCGATGAAAAGGCCTATGTCTATATACTCGAGCCTTTCTGGAACAATCAGAAATTTCCTGCTTCCCGCTTTTGCCTGGTCGGTACGTCCATGTATTTTACCTGCATTGCCAACGGGAATTCCAAAATGTATCATTCTGAAGAGATGGAAAAAATGTCGGTGGATACCGGCTTTGAGGTGGTAGACACATTCGAACTAATCGGAGATTCCTATCATACATTGCTGAAGCTGAGAAAGAAAAGCTGATTTTTTATTGAATTCACAAAAGGCTTGGCAGTTTAACCTTTTTTTTGGGCAATAAGTCTTATATTTGCACTGCTAAACCGATTTAATAATCAGTGCTTTTATTATTAATTGCACTATAATAATATAAGGTTATGAATTTTGAACTGTCAGAAGAACATTTAGCGGTACAGGAGGCAGCCCGCGATTTTGCTCAACAGGAACTCCTGCCGGGTGTTATAGAAAGAGATTCCAAAATGATCCACGCTACCGAACAACTCAAACAGATGGGTCAACTCGGATTTATGGGTATGATGGTAGACCCCAAATATGGAGGCGGAGGAATGGATGCTGTTTCTTATGTACTGGCAATGGAGGAAATCTCCAAGGTAGATAATTCCTGCTCGGTTTGTATGTCTGTCAATAATTCACTCGTTTGTTGGGGCCTTGAGACTTACGGGACCGAAGATCAGAAAATTAAATATCTTACAAAATTATGTACCGGTGAGTGGATCGGTGCCTTCTGCCTCTCTGAACCCGAAGCAGGTTCAGATGCTACTTCTCAACAGACTACGGCTATAGATATGGGCGATTATTATCTGCTGAACGGTACCAAAAACTGGATCACCAACGGAGGAACTTCTCAGGTGCATCTCGTTATCGCTCAGACCGACAAGGAAAAAGGTCACCGGGGTATCAATGCCTTTATTGTGGAAACCTCATGGGAAGGTGTTGTGGTTGGTGCCAAGGAAGATAAATTGGGTATCCGTTCTTCCGATACGCATACTATTATGTATAACGATGTGAAGGTTCCCAAGGAGAACAGGATAGGGGAGGATGGCTTCGGCTTCAAATTCGCTATGAAAACCCTCTCAGGTGGTCGTATCGGTATCGCTGCACAGGCGCTCGGTATTGCAGGCGGTGCCTACGAATTGGCTTCTGCCTATGCCAAAGAACGTGTGGCTTTCGGTAAGCCTATCATAAAACATCAGGGGGTAGGTTTCAAACTCGCTACTATGGCTACAGAAATTGAAGCGGCCAAAATGATGGTCTATCGCTCCGCATGGCTAAAGGATCAGCATATGGATTATAACCTCGCCGGTTCTCAGGCAAAACTCTATGCATCAGAAGTAGCGATGCGTACCACGGTAGAAGCGGTGCAGGTACACGGTGGCTACGGCTTTGTAAAAGAATACCATGTAGAACGCCTCATGAGAGATGCCAAGATAACTCAGATATATGAGGGTACCTCCGAAATTCAACGTATTGTCATCACTCGTTGCAACGAAAAAGGACAGTTGTATGTTCCGGTCAAAAAGCCGGTAATGCATGCTATGGATTAATGATCAATTAGATTGCGGACTATTGTTCGCTTCGTAAATATTTTGAAAGTCAGCGGGAATTCCAGCTGACTTTTTTTATTTTTTAAAGTCCGGAAAAACCGACACTTTCCAAAAGTCCGGAAAAACCGACACTTTCCAAAAGTCCCGAAAAAGTCGAACTTTCCAAAAGTCCCGAAAAAGCCGGACTTTCCAAAAGTCCCGAAAAACGCGGACTCTACAAACCCTAAAAAGCAAGCCCTAAGGTCGATTCCCTTTTTATGACCTCCTTTTGTAACTAAAAACACCTGTTATTATTCTACTTCTGTAACCTAATAATTCCTTTTGCGTAAAGAATTAGGTATTATAGCTTTGTAATTTTTTATATTGACAACAAAAACTTATGAATTCTTTTGAATCCAGAAAATTAGCCGTCATCCAGTATCTTTTAAGTCTTAAAGATGAACAAAGTATCATTAAATTTGAAACTTTGATTTCTGAAGATGAAGAATCTGAGGAACAAAAAACAGATTGGTTTGATGTACTGCCTGAGACTGTTAGAAAAAGTTATGAACAGGGAATGAAGGATATTGAGGAAGGGAAGGTCTTGTCTGTAGAAGAAATGTTGAAAAAATATGAGTCCTGATGGCCAAATATAAAATCAGACTTGTTATTGTTTCTAATGAAGCACAAAAAGAGTTTGATAAAATGGCTTCATTTATTATTGCCTATCAAAAAAGCCCAAACACAATTCAGAAATTCAGAGATAATTTTAAAGAAAAACTAGAACAAATCAAAAAATTACCTTTCTCCTGCCCGAAATCCAATAAATTGAAAGGAACAAGGAAGGCAAGGTTTGATAAATATGGTGCATTCCTGTATTTCGTTTTCAACAAGACGGTTTTCATTGTTACTTTTTATGATAGTAGAATGAAGTGATAAATGAATTATAGGTACCTCCAACACGGTACATCTCTCCACAAACACCCTCCAAATACAACCCCCAAAATACTAAACCCTCCAAGGGTCCCCCCCCAAGGTGCTTATCATCTAATTAACCCATCATCTAATCAAGCCATCAAAACCTTATGAATAAAAAAAACTACTCCAACCACTTATCCCGTCCCCATAGATTTTCATCCAAAGGCTTGACATCTGATACCAAATCCCAGCTTTTGGAAGACAACTCAGTATAGCCCGGAATATTCAGCCCCGGCCTTGCATCACAGGTAAACAGTGGATTAGGCGACAGATAGGCATCTGTATTGAAGGACATGACCGGGAGTTCGAGACTCAGGGCCGGAACATCATCGAAGAATTTGGCCTTGTCGAGATAAATGTTCTGCATGAAATTGGTATGAGCCCCCTTCCATTGATCGTCTTCAAAATCGTAGGCAATTTTGGTGATCAGAAAATACTCGCCATGTAAGGCTATAGGATAGACGGCCTTTTTGCTGTTCGGTGTTCCGTCAGGTTTGAAGCCCCTGAGGAGATAGGTGTCGTTAGGTACTCTTATCCTGAATTCGAATGAACTTGTCCGGGCATTTCCGTCAAAATTGCTATCTACAAAATTCTGTACCGACTCGTTGAGGTAGCCATCCAAAAAGGGCAAAATTGTGGAAAATCCCGAAGGCAACATCTTCTTTACCCGCTTGACAACTGAAGCCCTCAGATTGTTTTTCATAAAACTGTCGAACTGACTGTAGTCGAAGGCCGGAGGGCAGGGGAGTTCCTGCTTGTTTTCTGAAGTCAGCTGCAACTCCTGAAGGATACGGCGGGCACAGTATTTTCCGTACTTTACCTCATAGGTGCTTGCCTCATGAGAAGCAAAGCCGGTAAATCCTGCCATCCCCTTGCCGGGCAGAGACATCAATTCAAACTCCCCGTCATTTTCGTAGAAATTGAAAGGCGCTATAGGTACCAATTTGGTATGTGATGTTTTTCCGATAAGGTCCATTGTAATGTCCAGGTTCAGACAGGAAAGGACATAGACCCATGTTCCGGCATTATTCACTCCGGAGGGCTTGTCGCTGTCAACAAAGTCTTTGATCTCTGCAAGGAGTTTTTTCTTGTTTTTGATCGGGAGTATTGTATTTAAATATTCTCTTTCTTCATTAGCGATCCTGAAAAACTCATCCTGCAGCTGTAGTGATTTACTTGGAAGACAAAGTTTTTCCCGCATCAAGTCGAGTTCTTTGCCGGCAAACTCAAGCATGGTATTTATATGTTCGTCCGAAGGAACCCCTTTGATGGTCTCTCGGTAAAAAAGGCGCATCTTTTCCCGGTACTCAAATTTGCCGAGCAGCTTCGATATTTTTCCCACTTCCACGCTCTGTGCCTCGTTGAGAATAGCACTCAGTATATGTGTGATACCACTGATAAGCCGTAAAATGGTAGGCTTTGTAGTGACCTTGGTTTTGCTGGAAAAAAAAGAACGTCCGATACTCAGTTTTTCATGTGCATGAATTTTAAACTGATTTTCCAGCTCGGTGACATCGGGGTCTACAAAAATCAGCTGACGCTCAAAGTCCTTGTCGGATTTTGTGGTGTCGATATAGGATGCAAGCCGGAAGGCCTCCTTGACCGGTTCGTTATTGAAAACGCCACCGTCCACATAGGTGAAGGGATAACTTTCCTTATTTTTCAGTTCCTCTGCCCATTCGCTGCCAT
>CAJQOX010000364.1 GCA_905480075.1 uncultured Aureispira sp.
CACCGCCATCTGTAGATCGATGGAACTCTGTTCCAGAAGAATAGACAATACTTGGATTGGTAGGATGGTAAGCGATATCTTTGGGGTTAATTCCTAAAGAGGCCGATTGAATCCAGTTTGCTCCTCCGTCTGTTGTTCTGTAAATACGACCATTAGAACTGGCTGCAATCATGATATTAGAATCTGTAGGATCCATGATTAATTCATTAATAGTTCGGTTACCCATTCCATTATTATGAGCAGACCAGCTAAGGCCGCCATCGAGGCTTCTCCAGACTCCATATCCGGGAGCATCTCCTCCGTCGCGGTCACCGGTAGCAACATAAATTGTAGAGGGCAGGGTGGGATGAACCACTACTGAAGAAACTCCCAATCTGGTAAGACCATTAATGAATTGGTTCCAGGTGATTCCGTTATCAGTGGATTTCCATATACCGCCGGCGGGTGCACCTGCATAAATTGTATTTGCATCAGTGGGATGAAAGGCAATACAAGTAAGACGTCCATTTCCGTTTAGCTGACCAGTACCATTATTGGGAACAGGGACAGGCCCCAGCAAGGACCAATTTCCGGAACCGGCAAGATAATTTCTGCTATCGGGATGGCTGTTATAATAATTCTGCATTTCAACAAGAACATGGCCGGGAGGAGGGAAATTCCCTTTTTCATCCACTCTGCCCTCCCAATAATACTCCCAGCGTCGGTATTGTTTAATTCCAAGTCCCTTTTGATATGGAAGATTGCCCAAAGAAAGATTAAAAGATTCTTGAATTTCAAAAAAGTCAGATTCGGGATTTTGAATCATTTCCTGCCAGGTTGATTGCCCGGAAAGAAAACTTGCAGAAAAAAGCAAAAGTAAAAAAGATAGTAAAAGAGTTTTCATTTTTAAAAAGTTATACCGTGTCTCTTCTATAATTGGCATTTAATACAGAAAAGTGCTTAAAAATGAGGGATAATAAGCAAAACATTAATTATTTGGATACGAAATTAAATATAGAGGGGGGTATGGTTTAATGTTAAATAGGCAAAACCATGAAAAAAGAATGATTTCCCCACAAAACACACAGACAAATAAAACCACAACATTCACACCAAAAATAAAACAATATGATTTAAATATAACATTTTAAACGCATATACCTTTGAAAAACTACAACAAAGTAAAATAAAATTTTATATAAAAAATGACCCAAAAAAGCAGAATTGAAGAATATTAATAAATATTATCAATTTAAGATATACATAAAGAACTTATAGTTGAAGATATAATGTTATAGTTACCAAGTATTTATTATTTTTACTTTTGTCAAGACATAAATAATGAAAAAAGAAGTATTCAGCAAGAAAAAAATATGACAGAATCAGGCTATAAGATTGTTAATGACCCTATATACGGGTTGATAGAAATTCCACACGGGATTATATTAAAACTAATTGAACACCCCTATTTTCAGAGACTCAGAAGAATTAATCAATTAGGGTTAACACATTTTGTTTACCCCGGGGCAACACACAATCGCTTCAGTCATTCTATTGGAGCGATGCACCTTACGATCCGTGCAATAGAAATCCTCAGAAACAAAGGAGTTGAAATCAGCAGTTCTGAGGCCGAAGCAGTAACAATTGCTATTTTGTTGCACGATTTGGGACACGGGCCTTTTTCTCATTCTTTGGAACATCGGCTCGTAGATATCAATCACGAGTCAATATCTATCATGTTAATGGAAAGTCTGAACAATGAATTTGAAGGTAAATTAAGTCTGGCAATTCAGATATTCAAAAACAAATACCACAAAAAATTCCTTTATCAACTGGTATCAGGTCAGCTTGATATGGACAGGATGGACTATCTTACAAGAGACAGCTTTTTTACAGGGGTTCAGGAAGGAAAAATAGGGTATGACAGAATACTAAAAACCCTGAATGTGGACAACGACCGCTTAGTAATAGAATTTAAAGGGATTTACTCTGTTGAACAGTTTTTAATGGCACGAAGACTGATGTACTGGCAGGTATATCTGCATAAGAATGTTATTTGTGCCGGAGAGATGTTGGGACAAATCATCCGGCGAGCAAAATTTTTATTTTCAGAAGGGAAGGAATTACCTGTTACAAAAACCCTCCGTTATTTTCTCTGTCAACAGCTGGGAACTTCTGATTTGGAAAACAGGAGAGAAGAAATCATTGATAACTTTTACAGGCTCGATGATTCTGACATTATTATAGCGATTAAAGCCTTCAGCACTTATGATGATTACATACTATCCTATTTATCCAGGAACATGATGGAACGAAAGCTATTGAAAATAGTATTGGGAAACAGTCCCTCCGAAAGTAATTATATTAAGAACATATGCAGCAACATAAGTAAAAAGCATGAATTTCTGACAAATGACGAGATAAGCTATTTGGTATTTGAAGGAAAGGAAGCCAATCAGGCCTATAATATTTGGAAAGAAGAGATTCACATTAAGCTAAAGGACGGTTCATCAAACCCTATATCAAAGTGGCAGGAACATAGCATACAGCGTAAGAAGATAGTTAAATATTTCACCTGTTATCCAAAGGAATTAGGTCAAAATATCAGTTAAGCGAGAAAATGCTATTGTCTCAAATACACCATTTTAGCTTTTTGAAATTAAAATTCTGTCTGATTTCCACTAAAAATCAATGGAAAACTGTTTTTACTATCAATTTCATCTAATCAAAGGTGACTTTATGAAAAAGATAACTTATATTTAAGATAACAGAAAGCCAATCCCTTAAAATGTACAGATTCAGACAAGACAGCCTTAAAAACTCCTTTAAATTGAGGGGTCAAATACAGCCTGATTGACTGATTATTATATTAGTTTTAAAAAACACATTTTGTTTTTGACATTGTTTTTTTAAAACAACCGTATCAAAAGAAAAAAAACCTACAAAACCAGAGACAAAGAGAATATTAACTACAGCAAGAAGAACTGATATGAAAACAAAAGTTTTAATAAAGGGAACAAAGGGCAGTGAAGAAACTGCAAAAGAAGTCTTATGTGCATTCGAATTGTTGCCCATCGAAAACAAGGTCAAAACATGGATTTTTGAAGGAGATTCCCTTACTGAAGAATTTTCTGCATTGCTTTCAGAAAAATGGACAAAAGGCATGCATGTACC
>CAJQOX010000365.1 GCA_905480075.1 uncultured Aureispira sp.
CTGGTTTGGCATTGGAATGGGCTATGCATTTTAATCCCGGAAACAGCAAGTATAATATTTAATAGTAAACCAACAGATCTGTTATTCTTTTTAATAGCAACAGTTAAAAAAAAGCTACTGATTTGAATAACAGGTCTGAAAAAAATACCCTCATGAGTTCATCAAATAATAACGGCCACATTGCAGAAAACAAAACTCTGAAAAACACTGAACCTAATCTTTCAGGGTTCACCTTTTCGGACCATACCGGAGGTCATACAACGCTATACTTATCATCGAATGACGATATGCTAATGGACATCATACCTGAAGGAATAATCACAAAATTAAGTATGATAAAACCTGTACTTGTTAACTGTTCTTCAGATTCGTACACGAACGCCTATTTATCTGAAAATGGAAAGATAAGCACCGTAGTATTTCTCAAAGAAAGTGAGGCCGTCGGAAGTACCTGGACCTATGAAATAACAAGTACGACAGGATACAGCTACATTACTGAATACAAATATAAAGGTTTAAAAATGAGCAAAACTGTAAACAATAAAAAATATGAATCTGTCATTGAAATCGAACAAAATCTCTACACAATAATTGATGACAAAAAAGAATTATCTCTTAGTACAAGGTCCTGGTATTCAAGAGAATTTGGTTTGATAGAAAGGTATTAATCAGCTCTTAAAAATCAATACTAACAATTGTACAGACCTTTTGGAAAGTGTAGGCTTTTGGATACAGAGATTATTTTCAACACTAAAAGATTAACTAACAGGCGCCTACCTAAACCTTCCTAAATAAACTGAACAAATATTCAATTTATACAGTAGATTAATTGACTATTCAATTTATTTATATTATCTTTGTTATAACAAGGATAAAATAAACCTACACAATTAATATCAAAGGCCATGAGAACAATAGTCATAATATTACTACATACCCTGACAATCTGCAGTTTAAAAGCTCAGCATAACAATAGAGGAGTTTCTTCAAATAGCATTAAAAAGCATGAAGTTTATTCTGAAGATATCGAGACAGGTGGTTTATTCACATTAAATTATCTGCCAACCATTTTCAGTACAAAAAAAAGCAAATTTTCAATAAAAGTCAGATTAGGTGCCGGCATGTCTGATAAATCCATACAATTTCCAAACAGTATTTTATTATCTTTCTTAAAGAATAAACAGCATATAGAATTAGGTTTCGAAGGTGTTGTAATATCGGGGATGTCGAAAGGGAAAATATTTAAGTTCATATTCAAAGAAGGGAAAGTTGTCCGATATTCCTTAAACCCCAAAATTGGTTATGGAATAATTATGAATAAAAGAATTACAATAAATCTGAATGTTATAATCATGCCCTCAGAAAGTGCATCTAAAAACAAGAAAACTATTCAAAATATAAGCCCTTCTGAACTTTCTCCAAGGTATGGCCTAAGTTTGGCTTACGGATTCTGAAATAAAGGAAATGCAAAGAAAGCTACTACTAAACTAAAGATTCCTATTCTTTTTGATCCTTATAATTTTTAGGACAGTCAAAAAACAGAAATTTTCCTTCTTTGTGTCCGAGATTAGACCAGGATGCAGATTCGAATCGGATAGCAATGACACCACAGGTAGGCACAGCGGTAAATATGGTATCTTTTTGAAAGTGATTGGCTGCCTGAATAGTTGAAGGGTTGTGTCCAATGATAGCTACAGATTTATATTCAGGGTCTACATTTCGGATGATACTGATCAACTCCTGTGTTTTACATTTATAAATAATCGTATCGTGCTGAATGCTGTCTTTTTCGAATGTGAGTCCTTTAGCGATTCTTTTAGCAGTGGATTTAGTACGTTTAGAAGGGCTGATAATCATTTTATCGAGAATAATACCACGATTCATCAGCTTCTCCCCCATCAAAACGGCAGCGGCTTTCCCTTTTTTCATCAGCGGTCTGTCAAAATCAGTCAATGAAGTATCTTTGTGAGAAGATTTGGCATGTCTGATAAGATAAATCGTACGAGGTTCCTTATGTGTTGAATTAACATCTCCTGTCGTATTCTTCTCATTATTACATGAGAATAGGAAAACCAGAGCAGATAAAAAGATAAATATTCTCATAAATGGGAAGATAAAACTCTGTTAGCACAAAATAATGAAGAGAGAAATTAATTTTTTATTTTTTCGAGTTCATCCCTGCGTTTAAACTCCCTTTCAAGAATCTGATCTAGCTGTTCAGCAGACAGACGTTTATAAATTATCTCCTTATCTTCGTTGAGCAGATAAATAAAGGGATTGGAACGAAGGTCATAATATTTCTTGACCCAGGCCAAAGGATAGGGTTCATCCGTGGTATTGATCCAGTCCATTTTTTCATCTGTCACCTTTTTGCGGCATACATCCACTTCACTCCAGGGTTTGGAGCAAACCCCATAGATTTCGAAGCCCTTATCCTTCCATTTATTATAAACGGGCACCAATTTTTTGGTCATTTTAGTACAATTCCCACAGGTAGGATCCCAAAAATAGACCGCTACAAAGGGTTTTCTGATACTGTAGAGACTGACATAAGAAGAGTCATTGATATTCTTTAGTCTGGCTTCAGGAGCATTTTTACCACAGCGTAGCGGAGCCATTCGTTGAGCATCTTCACAAATTTTTTCAACTTTGGCCGAATCGAGCCAATAAGCCATCCCCGTACAGTAATATTTTTGCGCGATAGTAACATAGACTCCATCCATGCAGACGACATCCTGTTTAGCGTATTGATTGAGCAATTGCACAGCGACAAACTGAAAGACCTTTTTGTTTTTGAATTCGAGGGCTTTATCGATAAGATACTCACAGGCCTTAGCAACAGAATCGACTGTCTGCAGAGTGAGTTTTTCGATATAAGTATCCATTTTATCCATTAAAATTGGCGTTCTGATCATTCTTTCATCTGCCCAATCGAAATTATCGAAGAAATGTAGTTTATAGTACTGAAAAATTTCGTTGCGATCCTTGATTTCTTTTGGTACTACCGGTTGTTTGCTGCCGTTAATAATTTTGGGGGAGAGATAGTCAGGATATTTGACGAGCAACTGAGACTGATAGTCCTCCACTTCCTTATCGAGACCTGCAAATTCTATGTTCACCTTATCGAGCTCTACAGAATCCTTTTTTTCCTGTGCTTTCTTACGTTTTTCTGAAAGTTTTTGGGATTTCTGTCTCATTCTCCCAAGGAAATTTTTGTATTCGGTAAAGACATCATTATCCGGAGAGTTTTTAATTTTCAGATTTCCGGAGAGTTCAGCAGCGGGGTTAGTAGTAATTTTGGTAGAGAGCTGCAAATCCTTTTGTTCCTCATCGGAGGAGATAATAAACTGAAAAAATTTGTTATCAGGTTTGATGAGTACAGAATAAAGTCCGCCAAGCAAAGGTTCTTCCCCTTCAAAAACAAATACTCCCTTTTCATTTTTGGAATAAACAGTTTTGGCAATATAGGTAGTTTTTCCAACCTGATAGCCAAGAATAAGGGTATCATTATCATAGCCCTCAATATCGACAGCTATTTTGTATTGAGCAGAGCTGTTTAATGTCAGCAACAGGAAACAAAAAACAGAAAGGAGAGCAATTTTTTTCATACTTATAATTAGAATAAAACAGAATTAAAGGATAAAAATAGTAAATAAAAATATTTTGCCAAAAGAAAGCCTTCCAATTACTCAGAAGGCCAATAGAATAAAAAAGAAGAGAAGAGAAAGGGATTACTTACCCTTTTCTTCATTTTCCTTTTCTTTTTTCTTCAGGTCATCATCCACTCTTTTGTCGATTTCTTTTTGTTCATCGGTCTTCACCTCGTCCTTGATATCAAATTCTCTTTTGAGGATATCATCGAGTTGATTCGGGTCGATGCGTTTCCACAAGATCTTTTTGTCCTCATCGAGTAGAACAAGGAAAGGATTGACCTTTATATCGTATATTTTTTTGGCGACAGCGAGCGGATAAGCTTCATCGGAGGTATTGATAAAATCCATGGCTTTTTCCTTGACTTTTTTCTTACACTTATCAATATCTTTCCATGATTTTGAGCAGACACCAAAAACTTCGAAGCCCATGTCCTTGTATTTATTGTAAACAGGTACCAGTTTATCGGTAGTTTTAGAACAATTGCCACAATCGGGATCCCAGAAATAGAGCGCAGTAAACTTCGCTTTCACTTCATAGAGGTTGACCGGCGTTCCATCCATTTTTTTGAGGCGGATATTAGGGGCATAAAGGCCACATCTAAGCGGTTTTAAAGCTTTTACATTATCACATATTTTTACCAGCTGAGCAGAATCCACCCACTCTGCCTTACCGGAACAATAATATTTCTCACCCAGTGCCACATAGACTGCATCCATACAGATCACTTTTGATTTTGCATATTTGTTAAGCAGTTCTGCAGCAACATATCTGAAAACATCCTTGTTACCGGCTTTCAGGATTTCCTCCAGCATATAATCTATAGCTACTGTGACAGAATCAGGTATCTGTACCGTTAATTTTTCGGTCCAGTATTCAATTTTATTTTTAAAAATCGGGGTACGGATAAGGCGGGCATCTGCCCAGTTAAAATTATCCCAATATCTTGCTTTGTAGTAGTAATAACCGTCGGCGCGGGACAAACCTGCCGGAACTTCAGGTTGAAGGGAAGCTGCGATGAGGCTTGCACAGAGATAATCGGGATGTTCCTTGATCAGATTGAGTTGATATTCCTTGACTTTTTTGGAAAGCCCTTCTCTCTCAAGTTGAATTTCCTTCTTTTTTGTTTCGTTTGTTTCCGAAGCAAACTTTTCACCAAGTTTATTATCTTTTTCTCTTATTTCAGCCAAAAATTTGAGATAATCCAGAAATGCCAGATTGTCAGCAGACCCCTGTACTTTGAGATTCCTGCTGAGGTCTCTTGTATCATCGAGTTTTGTAGAGAGAGACATATTTTTCTGATCTTCATCGTTTGAAACAAGAAATTCGAGGTAAAGGTTTTCAGGTTTAGTAAGAATGAGATAAATACCTCCTTTAAGTGATTTCGATCCGGTAAATACAAATTCTCCTTTTTTGTTTTTTTTCGTAATGGTATCTTTGACATAAGTTTGTTTGCCAAGCCTATAGGCAAGAATACAGGTATCGTTCTCATAATTGTCAATTTTCACTTTAATATTATAAGCGTCCTGAGCAAAAAGATTAAGGGACAGAAAAGTAAAAAAGGAAAAAAGGAAAAGTTTACAAAAATGATGCATAATATATTTTTAATTTAATCAGAATTAATAATAAAATTACAATTATATAGGAGTTCAAAACAAAAAGTAACCCAAAAGTAATGAATCAGAACTAAATTTATAGTTAATAAAACGTTATCTCCAAAATTAAAAGAAAAGAGAAAGGTACAAATCAATCCTGAGAATACTAATTTTTAATCTTTTTGGTTTCAATATCTTTTAATTTTCTCAATTCAATAAGGTTAAATCTGGCAATAAGATGTATAATACCCTCTTTGGTCTCTTTCAAAAACATTTTCAAAGCCGATATTTCACGATCCACATCCACCTGCATTGTAGCATCGTCGAGTTTTAATTCCTGCAGAATATAAGCCGCCACAGATTTGTCTAGTATCATGTAACTATAAGGAATAAAAGAGGTGGTATCTGCCATTTTCTTTTCTACTCCAAGATAATCTTCAATTTCGAGTTCTTCTCTCGCGGCAAGATTATTAAAGACATTAAAAGGCCTGTAAAAATCAGAATTTGAAAATAGTTTATCCCCTTCGGAATTGTTCATGGAAACTACTCTTTTTACAGCCTCCTTAGAGAAATAACGTTCCTGCGACATGAACCAATATTCTGGATAAAAGGCTTCCGTTTCAAAGGCAAGATATTGTTCGAGAAAAAGTCTGTGTTCATAATACAATACCTTATCTGTTCTGAGACGGGTCTCATAATGTTTAATTGCCGAGAGGGTACTTTCCCTGGAAACCATTGCCTGTTCATTAAAATCGGAATAATTCCCAACATACCATAGTTCAAAACTTCGGTCCTGATCAGACACTTTAAACTTTTTGAGCCTGGCCTTCATCCTACGTATTTCTGTATAAATAAGGCTATAGTCTTCCTTTTCGACCGCCTCTTTGATTTTCAGAAAATGTTCGAATTCAGTCTTTTTAATTGTATAAAAACAAACCTCCCCAAAAGTTGATGGATTATTGGTCTTGTTTTGTGAAAAGGCAAAAGAAGAAGAAATAAAAAACAATATTGGTATGTAAAAAATATTTTTCAAGCAATTATTTTATCTGAATGTAAGGCAAAATCCTTCAGGCTGGCGAAGGAGAAATCTATTTTATTTTGAATCTCAGCCAATTTTTCGATATCGATATCCTTTTTTGTTTCAATAAAGACTGTTTTCATATTGAGCCGATAGCCAAATTCAATGTCCGATATTGAATCTCCAACCATTACAGAGGATTCAAAGTCGAGATCCGGAAAATCTTTTTGTGCCTGTAAAGCCATTCCCGGATTGGGTTTACGGCAATACGGATTTTTTGTATGATGTTCAGGACAATAATACACACGATCTATTCTTCCATTTGCTTTCATAATATCTTCCAACATTTCATCATGTACATTTTGCAAGTCTTTTTCTGTCATCAGTCCTTTGGCAATTCCTTGTTGATTTGTTACTACAAAGCAGTAATCAAATTTTCGTGCCAAAATCGATATTACATCCAATACACCATCCAAAAAATGAAATTCCCCGGGATTACGGACATAACCATCTACTATTCGTTTATTAATTACGCCATCTCGGTCGAGGAAAAGTGATTTTTTTTTCATTCCAGTATCATTATTCCGGCATTCAGCAGCCATAAAACCATTAATTAAAATCTGACAAATACACAAAAAATAAACATCATATTATATTTATTATCAAAACTTTACCATCTTTTCATTCATCACATAATTCATTACAATCCAGACAATCATTCTATATTTGTCTGATTTATTAACAGATCCGGAAAAGGAATATGAAAATAAACGTTTGAAAATAAAAAATAACTTCCTACCTTTGCACTCGCAAATTTAAAGAGATAATATTTAAAAAACAATCCGTAGAAGAAAAAAGCAGGGAAAAAGTCAAAAAAATTGTAAAATGAAATTGCAGAATCACTTGAAAGTCAAAATAGCAGCATTTTTATTATTGGTCTTACTGATAAGTCAGGTACTAATGAAAAAAAGTAAGGTAATTGAAATTTTTCCTGATGAATTCCCCCTGGAAGATATTAACAAGGAACTTGCCTTTATAATGCAAACTCGTTCTGCAATTCCTGAAAAAACTGAAAAAGCGGCAAAAAAATCCGTTCTTCTGTTAAACAATATAAAAACAAAAAACAGTAATCTAAAAAGGGATACTGCAACAAAAAAAATTCCCGGAATTGCTGTAAAATATGTCCCTGAATTTAATGGACGTAACAGTTCAGAAAACAGATTAAAATTATTGGAAGAGGCTAAAAAGCACCTTGGCCTGAAATACAGATACGGAGGAACAACGGATAAAGGTTTTGATTGTTCAGGCTTTACTTCTTATGTAATGTCTCAGTCAGGAATAAACATTTCGAGGAGTTCAAAATATCAGTCAAAACAAGGATTGCTTACTGATATTAAGACTTGTCAGACCGGAGACCTTGTGTTTTTCAGTAAATATGGGAAGGGAGGTAAGGTTACACATGTCGCTATGGTCGTTGACAATAATGATTCAGGAATTTATGTAATTCACGCTACAAACAGAGGGGTAGTGATTGACAACCTATCAGAATCTTCCTACTGGAAGCCTAAAATTTTATATGTAAAAGATATGGTCAGCAGGGCATAATAAACAAACCGAAATAAAATTTCCATCAATAGAAGAAGGAATGCAGCAATAATCTGCATTCCTTCTTTTTTGTTCAGGCGAATCTGTTAAGAAAATTTTAAGAAGATACACTAAAAATCAAAAATGGTACATCTTTAATTATGTACACAGCAACAAAAATTAAAAAATTCAAGATAAAAAATGAAGATAAAAGTAGAAAACCCGTGCAACGAAGACTGGTCGAAAATGACAAAGGCAGAACAGGGAAGATTTTGCGATTCCTGTCAGAAGAACGTGATAGATTTCAGCAAAATGTCGCTCGAAGAAATTAAGGAAACCCTGAGAAATAGCAGCGGAAAGATATGCGGCAGGATAAAAAATTCACAACTATCAGAAATAAACGGAGAATACAAAGACTTGCCCAATGCATTTAATATCAAAAAGTGGACTATTGCTGCTGCTTTGGCAGGTGTTATAGCCTATCCGAATCATACTTCAGCAATAGACATGTCCAAGGACATTGCAACTGTATCTTCTGTTTATAACCCGGCTGACCTGAATGAAGAAATCACTGAGAAAAAATCACCTCTTAAAGACTCTGTAACATTATCAGGGATCGTTAAGGATACAAAAGGCAATATTATGGCAGGGGCTGTGATGTATTGCAGCAATATCAGAACGAGTACAATAAGCAACGAAAAGGGATATTTTGAAATAAAAGTGCCTAAAAAGGACAGCAGCATAAATATCACTGCCTCCTACCCTTCCTATATGCAACAAAATCATGTATCGGTCAATTGTCTGAAACCCAGGAAAAATATAGAGATCCTGATGCATTATTTCGACAGGAACATGACGATGGGAGGAATGTCAACATATCATGAATCCGAACCCTTGAAAATTAAACAAATAGTGAAAGATACCATAGAAAAGATTAAAAGAATTGTTAAGCCTAAGTAGTCAGTTCAGGTAATCAAAAAAAAATATGAAAAGGCCATTAAAAATAAAGACTCCTTGCCAGGAAAACTAGGATAAAATGTCCGAAAGTGACGCGGGACGATTCTGTCAGAAATGTGAAAAGGATGTTGTGGATTTCAGAGATATGACTTCTGAAGAGATATTGCAATTTTTCAGACAGAATACCGGGAAAGTTTGTAGCCGTATAAAAAAGGGTCAGCTCAGAGAATTCAACCGCAGATATCAGGAGTTGCCCAGCTCTTCAAATATCCTGAAGTATTGCTATTCTGATGATAAAGGCAAATTCAACCTCAAAGCGCTGAAAAGTATTGATTCATACATCGCTCCTATCTTTTTCTAAGCTACATTTAATATTTTTTTGTTTAGAAACGTTTTCTTTTATTCAAAACTATTGAAGAGTAGAATTATTTGATTATAAAAATTGTATGATTAAATAAGATTGGTTACAAGTGAAAGACTGAAACAAAAATCCTCACTTTCCAAAAGTCAGCACTTCCCTATCGTTAAAGTCCATATTTTTTTGTATTATTGATCAGGAAAAACAAAAAACCATGTCAAAAAACAAAAACAGAAGGCGACCGATAAATGTATTGATGATAGATGATGATGAAGGCTTATCTGCTTCCATAAAAAACCGGGCAAGACGCTTTAACGTAATCATTACCACAGCCTCCAATTTCAAAGACGGATTCAGAGAACTGGAAAGCAGTCAGAAATATCAGGCGGTTATTCTTGACGGGAAGGCGCCGATGAACCGGGAACAGCTGAAGGGTACGGAAGCAGAGAATTTTGTGCATGAATCTATATTAAAACTAAAGGAACTCGAGCTTTTACATGAACGTCCCCTTCCCTTTTGTGTGCATACGGCATGGTATGTTCAATTGGAACCCAGTCTGCGCAACCGGGCAAAGATATTCGACAAGAAAAAGACATCGGTAGATGATGCGGTGATGGAAGAAATGTTTGAGTATCTTCATCAGCAGATCGGCCTGAAAGAGTCTACAAAGATTAAACAACAACATCCTGAAATTTTTGATTTTGCTGAAAAATATCTGGATGACGAAGACAACTCCTTTTTACTTAGTATTCTGACGCCGAAATTATCCTCAAAAAGAGAAGAGCTGATGAACCGCCTTGGATTCATTCGAAGACTGGAGGAATCAATATTAAATATATACTGCAGAGAATGCCTTAAAATAGACCCTATCCTATTTGGTCAGGGAAAGGACACACCGAGTCGGGGAAAGGACCTGATAGACCATATCAAAAACAAAAAACTGGCCCCTTTGCACATCTCTTTTTTGACTTATGTTATATACAGTACACAAAGTATAGCAATCAATCACAAAGCACCTCAGTCGAGTGAGTACTATAACTACCCTATCACTATTTATACTGTACAAACCTTCATCAACGCTTTATTGGATATCATCATGTGGGTAATTGACAGTATTGAAAATGGTGTACAATCACGTGATGATTAAGGCATAAGTTCGTCAATAACTTCTTTGAGCCATATTTTACTTGCTACAGGGGTAGCTTTTTGAAATGACAGTTGTAATTTCTCAGCTTCAGAAGCATATTTTGCTTTTGTGATATATCCTTTCTGTTCTTTCAATTTAAAAGCCTTTCTGCAAACAATAATAAAATTCAAATAATTTTTCTTCTGAATTTCACTGAGTTGCTGATTACGTTTCAGGTATAACCTGAAAGCATCGGCTAGAGAATACAGGGCTTCGGCTTCATCAAGAACGTAATAAATACGCATCTGAATCAGTTTAGCCCCCGTATAGTAAGTATGATTGGTAAACACTACATCATTTAAAGCAACAAGTGCCTTGTTGTATTTTTTTGTGGCCGCATAAAAATAGGCAAGCAAGAAGGAATAAGCAGAAATGCGAAATTCCGGCAAGAGTACTTCCCGATAGACTTCAATAAATTCCCTGGCAAAATCAAAATCACGTAGAAATATTGCTGTTGTCCCAATATTCTTATAATCCACATCCCTGAGGTACCCGTCAATAAAAATAATTTTATGTTTAACCAGGAATTTTGAATTATCAAGGTTTTCTCTCAGGAAATCATTATCTGCAGCATTCATATTGTACTTTCTGATACAATGATTTTCCAGATAATCATAAATGTTTTTTATCTCAGAATTGGAGAAAAAACTAAAGTGCTTAACGACGAGACTTTTTGCATTAAAATACTCCTCGTCCGATTCATCTCCATATAACAACATTTTCAGCAAT
>CAJQOX010000366.1 GCA_905480075.1 uncultured Aureispira sp.
CATTAGGCGGCTGTGTCGGTGCCATACACTGAGGTGGCAAATCAAAGGCTTCTGACTGATCAGAAGCCGAATTGGAAGACCCCTGAGAAGCACTGAAGCCGAGACCACGGGCAGCAAAGGCGGTCCAAATAAACATTCATGTGCACCACCATATAATGCCTGGTCTGCAGCAAGAACAGCATCCCTGCCATCAATAAATCCAGGATTGCAAACCTGCATTTTCATGGCTTCCATTATGATGTGCATTGCAATATTATTGCCCCCGCTACCATTGTACAGATCACTGTCATAACCATAGAGATCAATCAATTCCCAGGAAATATCCCAAAGCATGGTACACCATACAAAGCCCACGCCATGAGGAACAGAAGCAGTATTAGAAAAATTATATGTGGAATTATTGACTGCCAGGTCGGTAGAATAAGGCATCGGCCGTATTCCTCCACCGGTAACAGATTCATTTATCGCAAAGGTACCTATACCCCTTATATCCGTTCCCTGATCACCTGATTCTATAGTAAGCATCAACCCAAACCAATCAGACCATCCCTCTCCCATTTGTTCGTCGTTGCTCAGGCAATTGGAATTAGAAGGGCCTCCTGTAAATCGATTGGAAATTCCGTGACCATATTCGTGGGCGATGATACCATTATCAAAATCCCCGTCATTATCGAAAGGCCCGCCCGAATCCTGAATAGTACCGTTAACCGTACCCGAAGACAAGGAAGCAATAATAGAAGCACCATCGACATCAGAAACCATGATAGCCGGAATAGTAATAGTCCCGGACGTTCCTCCCATAGAAAAAGGAGCTCCTGCAGCATTATTAACTACTATAGCAGCGATAGCACCTGCATCCTGAGCAGCCTGTACCTTATCAATGAAGGCACAATTACCTCTCATAAGCACAGCAATTTTTCCTGTCATTGTAGTATTATTGAGAGCAGAACACCCGTCCGTAACATCAGGGGTACCATCATCGGCTAATTCCATATCGGCAGTAAGCGGTGCAGCCGGCATAGCCGCTCCGAAACCTGCAGGTTCGGCAAGGTACTGACCGGCGATACCTGCCGGAGTATTTACAGTCAGCAAATACTGTGCTCCTCCGGACCAAAGATACATTTGCATTCTTGGATTAGCTCCATCTCCCGGAGTAGCAAAATTGGCATTATTTGTACCTCCGCCATCCTGTGCTTCAGCAAAAACCATATCAGAGGCAGTACCTCCCCTGCCATAATTGTTTTCCTGAAAATTTCCGGATACTTCATCAAAACCATAATGATACCACACATCGTGCATGATATTATTCATATAGAAGAGATTGGTAATTGCAGCATCTTCATAGTTTAATGCTGTCTGATTGAGATTAAGTGCAAAATCAAAATCAAGTGCAGCTCCCCCGTCAGGGAAATAGCCCGTACCATTATTATCATTTCTGTCTTCGGTTGCCCGCACATTATTCCCCTGTGTAGTGGTGTACTCTGCACCGGCAGAACCATCGTCGTCATGCCAACCATAAGGCGAAGCCAAAGAATCGGCCGGACCGACAACAAGGGAACGCGGACCGTGAATAGGGCTTTCTGTAGGAATAGCAAAGACCCTGTACTGATCGGTGGAGGGCGGTGGAGGCATTAAAAAAGATGGCGAATTATAAACTGCTCTTCTTGAAGAATGACTATGTTTTGAGTTCTCACAGTTTTCAAAGTTACAGGAAACCACCCAATCGACTTTATCGAGAATTTCACCTGTAACCGCATCAACTCGGATACTCCACCAATGATCTTTGTTATACAAATATATACTTAAATCCCAGGCCAGCCTGATATCATTATCCTCATTATCAATTGGCTGATACATCAGTTTAACAGGAATGTTTTCCAGAGAAATCCCACTCCCTTCATAAATAAAATGTTGCTTACTAACAGGTTCCAGTACTCTTAATGAAGAATTTATGGGTATTTCCAACTGTCGGGCAGCAGCTAAGATAGCATCTGCAGGGCTCAATACTGCCTTTGTAGTATTTATACGCTTGTCAATATCAGCCTGTAGCCGATTTCCGACAGATAGTATTTGATCCTCTTTAAAATTGAAATTGGCTACGGCGTTATAGATTTCCACATCACCGTATTTTTGTCGGATATGAATATGCTTAACCCTTGATTTTCCTGAGGTATAATGATCATATATCACCCAGTTTTTAACATCATTTGGTTTCAGATTCAATTCCCTTGTATTTTTATCTAAAAATTGTTGAATCTGAACATTGTCAGATTGGGAAAGGGTAAGCCCGGGAAAAATAAGGAGCATTATCAGCGAAAAAAAAAATAAATTATCCTTCATAATTCTATACGATATATTAACACATGAGTTAAACAGAAATTAGGCAATAAACCAAAATGAATAGCTTTGATATTGTAAATATACACAAATCCAACTTATAATTTTGATTTTTTATGTCAAATAATTTAATAAAATATATTGATATTTTACAAATTATTGAAATTGTTAAAAAATCATCGTATAAAACGGAAATAATCAGAAATTGTGAAAAGACTGATAAAGTTGAAAACGAAAAAAAAAACCTTTTTTAATTTTTTTTATAAATACCAATTTAAAGTTTTTACCTTACCACGAAGCAGGAAATAAAATGATAAAAACCTGTAAAAGTAACAGATAAAATCAAGCATTAAATTTAAAACATACAAAATGAGTTTACATATTGGAGCTAAAGAGGGCGAAATTGCAGAAAAAGTATTATTACCCGGAGACCCTTTAAGGGCAAAATGGGTAGCAGAAACTTTTTTGGAAAACACCTTTTGCTATAACACAGTGCGCGGCATGAATGGATATACAGGCACCTATAAAGGACAACGAGTCTCGGTTCAGGGTACCGGAATGGGAATGCCTTCCACTTCTATTTATGTCAACGAACTGATTAGTGATTATGGCGTAAAACAGATGATTCGGATAGGTACCGCAGGATCCTATCAGAAAGAGTTGAAAATACGGGATGTAGTTTTAGCTATGTCGGCATCTACCGATTCAGGCATCAACAAACGTCGTTTCAATGGCATGGACTATGCTCCGACAGCTGATTTTACCCTTTTTTTAAATGCAGTTAAAGAAGCAGAGGCTAAAGGCATAAAAGTTAAAGCAGGAAATATCCTGTCTGCCGATGAATTTTATTGCGATGATTTCGATTCCTACAAACATTGGGCAAATCATGGTGTTTTATGTGTGGAGATGGAAACTGCGGCAATCTATACACTGGCAGCAAAGCACAAGGTACAGGCATTAACTATACTGACTATTTCTGACGAATTGGTTACAGGAAAAGTATCAACGGCACAGGAAAGGCAGGAGACCCTGACTGAGATGGTGGAAATTGCGCTGGAGTTATAAAACATTAGTATTTAATTGTGTAAAGCAAAAGCGAACATCTTGTAGATGTTCGCTTTTTTTATGCTATCAATTAACATCTATGTTTATTCCACAAAATAGAAAAATTTCCTTTTCAAAGAAAATGAAACAAAAAAAATATACACAAACAACTGATTAACAGAAACCTAACGTGAGGCATAATAATCGATAAATAGAAATAGTAATCTTATTTCAAATCTGAAAAATTATTAGCCTTTAAAAACATATTCAGACAAAACTAAAAATTATGGGACAAAGTCAACTCAACTATTTATTATTGCGTCATTTAAAGAATATCAACAGAACGCCAAAAAAAATAACAAAAAGTACAATTTATAAAACCATACTCCGTAATGATGACGGTGCAGGAGGACTAAGTACGTCAGCCCTGTATCAGCTACTTGTTTCAAATTCGATAAAAGGATTTCAAAGTAAAATATCACATTGGCCCTTAAATTGGCTCGAACTCAGCGTTTCGGATTTGACAAAACAAATAAATCGCTAACAACTACTTTATTAAATAGAAAAGACTGTTCCTTACAAGAAGCAACAGTCTTTTTGTATTTCAGTAAACATCATTTCAATCCACCGATCATATTTTCGGGACGTACCCATTCGTCGAATTCTGCTTCAGAGAGATATCCCAGACTTATTCCGGCAGCTTTAAGGGTCGTACCTTCTTTGTATGCCTTTTTGGCGATATCTGAAGATTTATCATAACCAATTTTTGTATTCAAAGCCGTCACCAACATCAGAGAGTTATTCAGATTTTCCTTTATAGCTTCATAATTTGGTTTCAGTCCGGAAGCACAATTCTCGTTAAAACTATTGCAGGCATCCCCTATCAGTTGGGCAGACATCAGAAAATTAAAGATCATCATAGGTTTGAATACATTGAGTTGAAAATGTCCGTTCATGCCTCCTACATTTATAGCCACATCATTTCCCATCACCTGTGCCATTGCCATCGTCATTGCTTCCACCTGAGTGGGATTGACTTTGCCGGGCATAATAGAAGACCCCGGTTCGTTGGC
Organism: uncultured Aureispira sp.; assembly: GCA_905480075.1. Lineage (GTDB taxonomy): Bacteria > Bacteroidota > Bacteroidia > Chitinophagales > Saprospiraceae > Aureispira. The sequence goes on from CAJQOX010000366.1 coordinate 4,455, forward strand.
CGGAATAATGTATTCACCGATACCACAACGAGGCCCTGAGGCAAGCATGCGGATATCGTTTGAAATTTTCATTAATGAAACCGCTGCAGTTTTAAGTGCGCCATGCCCTTCTACAATAGCATCATGTGCTGCGAGGGCTTCAAATTTATTTTCGGCAGTAACAAAGGGCAGGCCCGTGAGGTCTGCAATTTTCTGTGCTACCAATACATCATAGCCTTTGGGCGTGTTAAGTCCTGTACCTACCGCCGTTCCTCCGAGTGCAAGTTCTGACAAATGGCTGAGGGTATTATTGATGGCTTTAACAGCATGATTGAGCTGAGAAACAAAGCCCGACAACTCCTGCCCTACCGTAACAGGCGTGGCATCCATAAAATGCGTCCGCCCTATTTTGACGACATCTTTAAAATCCTCAGACTTTTGAGCCAACGTATCCCTGAGTGCTTCGAGTGCCGGCACAGTCAGTTCTACCACTTTCTTATAGGCAGCTATATGCATCGCCGTGGGAAAGGTATCGTTGGAGGATTGTGATTTGTTCACGTCATCGTTGGGATGTACCGTTTTTTTGGAATCTGTTAGGGCTCCCCCATTCAAGACATGTGCCCGGTTGGCGATCACCTCATTGACATTCATATTCGACTGCGTACCTGATCCGGTTTGCCATACTACCAGCGGAAACTGATCGTCGAGTGTTCCCGACAGAATTTCATCACAGACTTTGCCTATGATATCGGATTTTTCAGCATCAAGAACGCCCAATTCAGCATTGGTCTGAGCCGCAGCTTTTTTGAGAATGGCAAAAGCCTGAATCACTTCCCGGGGCATTTTATGACCACCTATCTTAAAATTTTGAATGGAACGTTGTGTCTGTGCTGCCCAATATTTATCGGCAGGTACATCTATATAGCCTATAGAGTCTTTTTCTTTTCGAAAACTCATAATTTCTTTTTTGGTTTTTTAATTAACAATAAAAGGTAAATGTCGGAAATTTCTTAGCTTTAAACAAGTTCGGCAAAAGAAAATATAAGCGCCTCGATGATCAGAGTAGTTTGTTTTTAAAATTTTTTTATTGAAAAACGTATTTAATAAGATGAAAAAATTAAAAATGATTGCAGGGATTAATATAATGATTATTGTCATTTTCAGTGTATTGGCTCAGCTGTATATGTATATTGATGGTTACGGAGTAGAACTTGTCTCTCTTGGCATTGCTGTAAGTTCCATGGTTTTTCTGTTGATACAAGGCGGAATAAATCTGTTGTTATCCATGTTTTTCTTTCTGAAAGACAATTCAGAGCTGGGTAAAATTTATTTGCTTTGTTCAGTCATTGTATTTGTGGTAGGAATGTCCTCCTGTTTTGGCAATATTATGCTTACAGAAAGTTTATCGATATTAGATTATTCCAAAGATTTATCGGGATTTGGATAATTATATGTTGTTAAAAATCGTTAAGAATCAGCAAAACTATTTTTATAGTTAAAAAAATAGTTTAATTTTGTTCGTGATTAAAAAAATTTACTAATAAATCAGTAAAACAACAATATAATGGAAAACAAGGAAAACTTAATTTTGGGTGGTATGGGTGTTATGTTTCTATGGCTTGCCATATTATCATACAGTGTATTTTCAGATGGTGCAAGTGCTAATACTATCGCAGAGGCACAGGCATTGTCGAACCCCTCCGTTGCGGCCACACCTTCGGCAATTAACCCGAACGGACAGCCCGCTATAAAGCCTACAAATACAAATACCCAACCTCAACAACCAACACAACAACCTGAAGTAGACCCTGCAAAGGCAGCTACTCTTGTACTGGAAGAACAGGAATTTGACTTCGGAACCCTGGAAGAAGGCGAAAAGGTAGAGCACATTTTCAAATTCACCAATACATCGAACAATCCACTTACAATATCTAATGCCCGTGGAAGTTGTGGCTGTACAGTACCTGAATGGCCAAAAGAACCTATTGCACCTGGAGAAAAAGGAGAAATAAAGGTTAAATTTGATTCCAAAGGCAAAAAAGGTGTACAAAGTAAGACGGTTACTTTAACAGCAAATACAATCCCCGGCAACACAACCCTTACTATCAAGTCAGATGTTATCAAACTTGATGACGAAGGTGAAAAAGAGGCTAACCCAACAAAATAAATTGGTTTATAAATCAAATAAAGCTCTGTACAATTAACTGTTGTGCGGAGTTTTTTTTGTATCATTGCCCATCTTACAGAAAATATTGAAAGTTCTGAAATTGGATAAAATAGCTAATTTAAATTCATTTCATTGCGCTATTATCATCAAAGTATATGAAAAACTATTTGTCGCTGGTCAAGTTCAGTCATACAATTTTTGCCATACCCTTTGCCTGTATCGGATTTTTCCTTGCTTCAGGCAATCAAAGCGAATCAGCGGGAACAAATTGGTGGCTTTTTCTGAAAGTAATATTGTGCATGGTCTTTGCGAGGTCTGCTGCTATGGCATTCAACCGCTATGCAGACCGGGACATCGATGAGAAAAACCCAAGAACAGCACAACGGGAAATACCTGCCGGTGTTATTTCTCCGGGTAATGCTTTGTATTTTGTCATTGTCAATTGCCTTTTATTTACGGCCACCACTTACTTTATCAATCCTCTCTGTTTGTATCTTTCCCCTATTGCCCTAACAGTAATCCTAGGTTATTCTTACACCAAACGTTTCACTGCCCTCTGCCACTTTGTACTGGGAGTAGGCCTTGCTTTGGCCCCGATAGGTGCTTATGTTGCCGTCAGTGGTGCCTTTGACCACAATTCAGTAACTGCAATTATCTTTTCCTTTGTCGTCTTGTTCTGGGTTTCAGGTTTCGACATAATATACGCTTTACAGGACGAAGATTTTGACAAATCCCTTGGCCTGAATTCTATTCCTGCCAAGATGGGAAAAAAGCAGGCTTTGGTGCTTTCCAATATACTTCATATAATTTCTGCCGGTCTGGTAATTTTTGCCGGTTATCATAGTGAAGCAGGCATGTACTACTGGATCGGTTGTGGAATATTTATCGTTTTACTTAGCTATCAACATTTTTTGGTAAGACCCGATGACCTGAGCAAGGTAGACCTGGCATTTTTCACAACCAATGGTATAGCGAGTGCCGTATTCGGGGTATTTGTTATTTTGGATATCTTTCTATAATTCAGAATCAATCCGACTTGATCCCTTTTTCTCCAAAGAAAACATTTAGACTTTATAGAAGAGCGTTTTACCTTGGATGGACAAAATTAGAATAATAAAAATTCCCGGTAATATAATATTGTTACACTGCTTTAAAATCACAAAAAACACTCATAATTCTCACTAAAAATTATCAGTTAGAACAAAAGAAAGCCTTAATATATAGGCTTGATAAGTAATTGCATCTATACTTATATCTTCTTCAATTTTTATAGAATGTTATATAAACTACATTTCCTTTCCACATAAACAAATCAATATTGCTTTGCCCTTTTATTTACAGACTATTACAAAAAAATAGTACTTTTGGTATATGCGATAAATAAGATCAACAACATTTCAAAATTAAATCCCCTAAATTGGTTGGAGTTTTACTTACTTTATCATTATAATCCTTAAATAAACCAATAATCATATTCATTGAAATGTTTGTTAAATGTTCAAACCTCCTCGATTTAATGAAAAACCATATCTACCTTTTCTTAATTTTTTATTCCGTTTTTGCTGCCAAAGCTCAGACCTTCAACGAGGTCGCCAAAGATCTTGGAATTCACCATTCTTATACTGAAATAAATTTTGGAGGAGGGCTCAGTTTTTATGACTTTGACAATGACGGATGGGATGACTTAACATTCGCTACTTCCATGGGTGATTCTATTCATTTCTATAAAAACACCGGGGGGATATTTGTTAAACTATCAGCCTTTATTTCTGACACAAACGAAATAAAACAAATTCTTTGGGCTGATATCGATAATGATGGTGACAATGATTTATTCACCGCTGTTTATAATGGGCCAAACAATATTTACATCAATGATGGATCTTTTAACTTTTCTAAGTTCAGTTTAAACAATCCCAATAACATTACCTCATCAAAGACTTTTTCTGCAGATTTCGGAGATTATGACCTGGATGGGGATGTAGACCTGATCGTTGGACACAGAAACGGCATCAACAATACGACTGCCAATCAACTTTTCAGAAACAATGGAAACGGTACTTTTACTGACATAAGTTCAAATTATTTTTTCAACAATTTATATCAACTTACATTCTGTACAGCCTTTTTTGATTATAATCGAGATAGATTTCCCGACATTTATACAGCAGAAGATAAGGCTGTATTTCAGAATCAATTATACAAAAACCTTGGCCGTGGACAATTCAATAACCAATCCGACTCAAGTGGTACTGGGGTTTGGATAAATGCCATGGGGCTTTCATTTGGGGATTATAATCATGATGGGTTAATAGATATTTATGTATCGAATGGTCTTCTGGGTAATCCTTTATTTCATAATAATGGAGATGGCACCTTTAGTGATTCAGCTACTATTTCGGGTGTGCGCTTCAATAAAGTTTCATGGGGAAATCAATTTTTTGACTATAATAATGACAGAAACTTAGATATTCATGTGTGTGCTACTTATGGAATTTCAGGCCCTGGGCAGAATGTAATCTTTTCCAACAATGGCAATGGAGTATTTACAGATATTACTGCAGGTACAATAGGACTTGATTCTACCACTAGTTTTTCCAGTGCATTGGGAGACATCAATAATGATGGGTTTATAGATATTGCAATTAATAATGTGTTCCCGGACTCTTCAAATTTATGGCAAAATAGTGGTGCTAGTAATAACTGGATTAAATTAAAATTAATTGGCTTTGAGAGTAATAAAAATGGCATAGGGAGCTGGATTGAAATATACTCAGGGGGTCAGTTACGCACCTACTATAAAACTTGTAACGCTGGTTATTTGGGCCAAAACTCGGGTACCACATCCTATGGATTAGCTTCTGATACTATTATAGATTCTTTGAAGATAAGTTGGCCAAGTGGGCATGAAGATATTTTGTTCAATCTAAGTAGCAATCAACTTCTGAATATTTCTGAAGGAATGACTGGAACAGTGATTGGCAGGATTGCTGTAATGGGTAATGCTTCAATATGTTCCGGAGAAATCACAGAACTTTATACAATGGGCAATTTTTCTCAATATTCATGGTCAACCGGGGAGACGACATCAAGAATAACAATTAATAATCCCGGTATCTATACAATAAGTACTACAGACCACAATGGTGGAACTTCGGTAGATTCCATAACAATAGGTTCTGGATTACCTCTTATTGCAAATGTAAATTCTTCAAATGAAATCTGTTTTGGAGAAAGTAATGGAACAGCAGCAGCTATTGTCCCCGGAAACAATAATCTATATACCTACCTATGGTCTAACGGTGCTACAGACAGCAGTATTAATGATTTGCCT
>CAJQOX010000367.1 GCA_905480075.1 uncultured Aureispira sp.
ATCTTGATGATAAAAGTAAGGTATTGATGATTACAAGTGCAGGATGCAATGCTTTAAATTATGTCCTTAAAAAACCTTTATCTATTGATTGTGTTGATCTGAATTACCGACAAAATGCATTGCTTGATCTTAAATTAGCATTTTTCAAAGCCTCTGATTTCTTTCACCTTTTCCAATTTTTTGGTAAAGGTAAATATATAGAGCCTAGAGCATATTATGATAAATACTTAAGAGCGCATTTAAGTCTTAAATCTCAACTATTTTGGGATGAAAAAATTGCTTCCTTTTTAGTTTCAAGAGTTTTAGAAAAAGCTTCTATTTTCATGGGACAGCAGGAACCTTTGCTTGGCTTTTTAATATGTATCTCCTTTTAAATAAGAAGCTTAGAAGAAAGATTAATTTTCTTATTAATTCAGATAATCTACCTACTCAAAAACTTTGGTTTGACGAAATTGAAGTTGAAATTAGTAGTGGATTTGTAAAATGGGTCATGAAACAACCTACAACTCTCAGTTTGTTAGGAATTCCTCAGTCTCAAGCACAATTGGTTGAAAAAGAATATGAAGGAGGAATATCTCATTTTATCACAGATTCTCTACGTTTTGTATTTACAGAACTACCGATTTCCTCTAATTATTTCTGGCAAGTTTATCTGAATGGAGCATACAGCCTGGACTGCTGCCCTGAATATCTGAAAAAAGAGAACTTTAATAGCATAAAAGAAAATGCTGAAAGAATCAATTTTTATCATTTGAGCTTTTCAGATTTTTTACGAAATAAACCCGATAAATATTCCCATTTTGTACTATTAGACCATCAGGATTGGTTGGCTGAGAATAATCAAAATATGCTTTTTGAAGAATGGGAACTTATTCTTAAAAATAGTAAAGTCGGGACAAAAATATTATTGCGTTCGGGAAGGTCTAAAATAGATTTTTTCCCACAATTTATTCACAATCACCTAGTTTTTGATAAAGAAAAAACCAGAAATCAACATCTCAAAGACCGAGTTGGTACCTATGGTTCTGTTTACTTGGCTACTGTTGTAAACCCCCTATAAATAATTTAATAATGTCCCAACACAAAAATTTAGATTCTCATAATAGTAGATTGCAATCTTACTATAAATTCCATTCCTTAATATATGATAGAACCCGGTGGCTTTTTCTTTTTGGTAGAAAATCTCTGGTTCATTTTCTTCCTATTTCCAATAAAGATCATTTTAATATGTTAGAAGTTAGTTGTGGTACAGGCCATAATCTCTATAATTTTGCTAATTATTTTAGTAATGTCAAGATTAAAGGAATTGATGTTTCTAAAGATATGATTAAAAAATGCCAATCAAAAATACATTTATTTAAGGACAGAATTGAACTTATAAATGATACTTATTCAGATTCATCATTTCAAAAAAAGGAGTCTTTTGATGTTATATTATTCTCCTATACGCTTACTATGACTGGCTTTCAAAATAAAATAATGCTAATTCAAGCTTTAAGAGATTTAAAACCTGGGGGAATTATTCTAGTTGTTGATTTTCACAAAACCAATTATAAATTTTTTGAGATGCATATGAAAAATAATCATGTAGATATGTATGGTCAGATAGTTCCTATACTTGAGCAACATTATGGTACTCTCTCTCTTGATATAGAAAAGGCATACTATAATCTTTGGTCTTACTTCACTTTTGTTGGTATAAAACCTTATAAATTAAAATAATGAAAAAAAATCTTGATGTTTTGGTGCTTTCTGATGTGCATTTAGGTACCTATGGTTGTCATGCTGAAGAACTTGTGAACTATCTCAAATCAGTTAATCCTAAAGTGTTGGTGCTCAATGGAGATATTATTGATGTTTGGCAATTTAAAAAAAGTTATTTCCCCAGACCACATCTTGCTGTGATCTCTCAAATTCTTAAAATGGCTTCCAAAGGTTCTAAGGTGTATTACCTCACTGGTAACCATGATGAAATGTTACGAAAGTTTGTACCCCTGCATTTTGGAAATTTTGTAATGGATAATAAACTAGTCTTGGATCTGGATGGAAAGAAGGCCTGGTTTTTTCATGGAGATGTTTTTGATAATTCTATTTCTGGTGCTAAATGGTTGGCCAAATTAGGAGGATTTGGTTACGATATTTTAGTGGTTTTTAACCTCTTTACCAATAAAATTTTAAAAAAACTTGGAAGGCCTAAAATTTCTCTTTCTAAGAAAGTAAAGGATTCTGTAAAAAGAGCTGTCAAGCATGTAAATGATTTCGAAAACCTGGCAGCAGAATTGGCCGTCGAAAAATCTTATGACTATGTAGTGATGGGACATATTCATAAACCGCAAATAAGAACGATTGAAACTCCAAAAGGAAATGTTTTGTATCTCAACTCAGGTGATTGGATAGAAAATCTAACGGCTTTGGAATATGTGGATAAAAAGTGGTCAATTTATCAATATAATGAAAATGACTTCGATGAATTAATGAAGCCTGATCATTCTTCTGAAATGTTAGATATGAACCATAATTTATTACTGAAGACATTTCTTGAGGATGTGACTCCTAGCTTGATCTAAGGCGGAGTTTTTTTTCATATCTCTATTTTTTATAACCTTCAAACTGATTGATATCCTAAGGATTTATCAGGATAAAGTAACTTACTTTATATTCACTAAATAGTTCTTACCTTAATCTTGTTCCATATCGGAAAGTACATAGGAGCAAATGATTTCACAATCATTATTGCTATGAAAGAAGTTGATATTCACGTAGTTGAAAATGGAATATTGAAAGATAAATAATCTAGATTCATCAAGTATCAATAACTATCTTCTGTGTATGAATTTATGGATTAGAATGGTATCATTCTCCTTGTTATAATAAGAATGTTCAGCTAGTATTCGGTCTGTTTTTTTGCCGACAAACCTATTATTTCATCTATAAAATCAAAGGTCTCCTGCCGTAAAATATCCAACTCTGCTTCAGTGGAATAATAACTGCTGCCCATGCAATGACCCGACACTCCTGAAAGTGCTCTGAGCCTTTTCTTTTCTTTGGGTGTACCCAATAATTCATAAACTTCCTTCAATCTTTCTATAGAGATAATCTGGTCTTTCTCTTCTTCGTTTTTGTAGTAATAACTCAGGTAGACCGGTTGAGTAATGGAGGCAAAAATGTCGTCTGTCATGGTAGTGTTAAGAAGTGATTTGAGCGTGATTAGCCCTTCTATCCTATAGTGGTTAATCCACCATTTTTTTATGGTGTCACTCGCTTCAAATCCTCTGTATTTACTTCCTAAAAATAACCTTGCTAACTGAAGCCCCCATGGGCCGGGTAAGAGGGCAGACATCGGGTCGGCGAGATCGGTATTGGGTGACCAGGCAATCACCGAGGCAATATCATGATCCTTTGCGGCAAGATAGAACCCTAAGGTGCCACCGGTAGAGGTAGAGAGGACAATGACCTTTTTACCAAGGGATTTGCCGATCAGTACAGCTTCTTTGGCACTTTCAACCAGCATTTCTTCCGTGAGGTCCAGAAAGGGTTCTTTTTCTTGGACGCCCTGCCTGGAAAGCCTCGCAAGGTATAGGTTCATTCCATAGCGTTTGGCAATTTCACGGTGCAGGGGGTCTCCTTCTCCCTTGCTTGCGCCAAAACCGGGCAGGTAGACCAGGCAATAGTCGGTTTTGCGCCTTATGCTGTCATCGGCCCATACGATTTCTGCTTCATTGCCAGCTTTCAAATTCCTGACATTTGCTTCTTTTTCTGCTATGACTTCTTCTATGTTGTCAAGTGAAAAACTGCCTTCAAGGGGGAGATTGTTCAGTTGAGGTACAGCCTTACGGGGGCCAATAGCATATATGAGGCCCAATACAAAAAGGAACAAGAGGAACTTCTTTAATCTTTTCATTTATCACTCTTAATCGGGTAATTCAATTTTATCTATCGAGACACAATAGCATTCGCTGAACTTGTCGTGTAATGCCCGTTTTTTATCATCAAAAAAAATAAGCGTTACCGAACCTATAAAAAAAAGCAGGGAAAAGAAGGCCCCTTCTATCGGAACATTTTCCTTGATGACATTGATCTCATCCAATGTTTTTGCGGTAAGAAAGGCATCAGAACAAAATACGGAGTAATTGACAAATAATCCACTCAGCCCCACAGCAAAATAAGGTAGAAAACGCATCATTACCTGATTGAAAGGGGGGAATTTCATGTTGGCATCCACCACCCGAATCTTTGCAGCTATTTTGCCGAAAGTGGCACCGTATTTCCACTCCATATAGGGTTTGTAGATAAACCATATCAGGGTGGCTACGATCTCTATGTTGAAATTTTTGCCGTGAAGTAAATTATAGGCAGTCAGCATGCCAAGGGGGATGAATATCAGATAATCCACCGCAAAAGCATGCAGTCTTTGCCTGAAGTCTGCATAGCCAAGTACTTTCAGTTCCGCTGATATATTTTCCATAGTTTTTCTTTTGACCTTTACCGCACTGATTCTTATTTTGGTTATTAAAACACCTACGAATATAAGGTAATATTAAGAGAAAAATGTTAAATTAGACTCTTAAATTATTCAACAATCAGCTTGCCACTTACAGAAAATTCCTTGTTCTTTAAAGTATACAAATAGGCGCCCCGCAAAAGTGTTCCCTTTTCAATTTTTACAGAACCAGATTTGATACTTGTGTAATGCCTCAGTTCCCGACCCTGCAGATCGGTGATTGTCACGCTGAAGTTTTTATGTCCCGGATTATCAAAGGTAAGTATACTGTATTCACTGAATGGATTGGGTTGAACCTGTAAATTCAGTAACTTCATCGATTCTATATTATCAATGCTTGTATTGCTTATGTTGATTGCCTGTACTGTAGTGTCACTACCGCAGGAATTTTGTACTATCAGCTGTACGGTGTAAAGATCGGAAGCTGTATAACTATGTACGGGATTCTGCAATGCAGAACTGTTGCCGTCCCCGAAATCCCATTGATAGCTGCCGCTTTCAGTGGTGCTGAAAGTAGCATTCAGGCCGGAAGCAGAATGTTGAAAACTGATACCTGAAGGTGCCGAGCCTACTGTTACCGTCACAACAAAGGGAAGCGAAGAACAGCCAAGGGTATCAAAGGTGGTCAGGCTATAGGTATTTGCCGATGTAACGCTGACACTTGCCGTTGTTTCACCGGTAGACCAGCTGTATCCGGCAGAATTACCGGTAGCTGTCAGGGTGATAGCTGATCCATCGCACAAGACAAATTCTCCGGTAGAGGAAAATACCTGTGTGTTCATTGCAGGAGGTTCGTTGATCGTAATTGTATCAAAACGCTCACAGCCCACCGAATCTGTGATGATCACGGAATAAGTTCCTGCGGCGATGCCTGTCAGATTTGCAGTGGTCTGTCCACTGTTCCACAGATAGGTATAAGGTGTTTTTTCTCCGGAAACTGTCAATGAAATACTGCCGTCAGAGGCTGAATTGCAACTCAGGTCGGTCCCCGAAATACTCTGAGTGTAGTGATTATAGCCTTTTATCACTGTTACCGAATCGCGGGGCAGGCCATTGTCGTTGATCATAACATATTTTGCCGTATCTCCGCTGATATCAAAACGTACATAATGATTTTCATATATTTCCACACTCAGGTTAGGAGAGTTGCTGTTCGTGTTCGCATCGAGGGTGCTTGCACCGGCTCCGCCTGTTACCAGATACTGTACGCCGTTCATTTCTCCGCGCTGATAGCAATGTGAATGTCCGTTGACCACAAAATCCACCTTGTATTTCTCAAACTCAGGCACCAGGTCTGACCGCATGTCTTCATCCCCCTGATACAAAAAATAGGGGGAGAGTGGGATGTAATAATCCAGGCTCCAGGCATTGGTCCATGGTGGTTGATGAAAAAAGATAAAGAGCCATTTTTTATCGTGGCATTTAAACTCGTCGATCATCCAGTTGAACTGATCGGAGCCGCTTGTATAATCGAGGTTGGCATCCAGGCAAATGATCTTTGCATCGCCCCATTCAAAGGAATAATAGCGCTCGGTATTCGAAGGGTTGTTGCTGAACATATAAAAATCATCCATATAGGTAGCTGCATTGTCCGCATAGGTGTCGTGATTACCTATACAGGTAAAATGACAATCTCTTTTCAGCATGTCTTTGTACACACCAAAGAAAATATTGTCATAATCATCACCCACTCCCTGATCTATATCGCCGGTAACGATCGCAAAGTCTACTACTTCGGTTTCCATCAATGCTTTCACCTGATGCTGTGTACTGTTATTGTAGCCACAGTCGCCATAGGCCAGAAAACTGATCTTGTCGGCAAGGGGCAGGGGGGCAGTAAAGAAGCTTTCCACAGCAGAAATAAAGGTGTCGCCGGGAGCACCGACCTTACCTGATAGAAATACTCCGTGTTTTCCTGCAATCCTGCCAGGTCGAAGAAATGTTTTTGGTCGGTTCCTGCAGTGCTCACGGAATCGGACCATACATTGGCAGCAGTCCCAAGGTAGAGGGTTCCTGTCGATGCATTTGCCCTTCTCCAGGCTATTGTGGCAGTGGTCTGTGAGGGTCTTTGTATGTAGGGATAACGGTTGACTACCTGTGCGGACAAGATTTCGGATAAGCCAAGTAAACACAGCACTGCTATAAGGTATTTCATTTCTTTATTGATGTTTATTATGATTTTTGAAGGATCCGTTTCAAGAAAACATATTTTATACTTCTCTTTTTATTTTCTATGATCTTTATCGAAAATAATGCGTAAATTTACAAAAAATTAATCGGTTTTTTGATTTAAAATTAACTTTGACAATTAAATTAACATTTATATGTTTTTAAAGGCTTGCGGTTTTATTATTTCTATTTTTTTGTTCATGTCAGCAACATCAGTTTTTTCACAAAACAATTCCTGTCTGCCCATTTATGTTTCCTCTTCAGCAGATGCTTTTTCTGCGGGTACAAAGGCAGACCCTTCCACTCTTGTGGAGGCATTGAATACAGGTGGTTATATCAAAATGGCAACCGGAACTTACAATATTGACAGCAGTTTGAAAATCCCCGCTCACTGTACTTTGGAAGGTGGTTTTGAAGAAGCAAACAACTGGTCAAAAAGCAGTCTCGCAGGGGCTACACAAATTCACCGCTCAACAGCGAATCCGGAGGGAACTTTTAATTCCGATCAGCATATTACTGCACTTGAAATTAAGGGTGTTTCCAATTTCAGGCTTCAGGACCTGACGATCAGTACAGAGCATGCCGATACAGCCGGAATGTCTGTTTATGGCATTTTTATGAATAATGTTTCGGATTATCATATTACAAGAGTGCAGGTTTTGGCAGGCAATGCATCCTCCGGTTTGAGGGGTGCTTCAGGCTGTGGAAGAACAGGCAGCGGAGCGAGTCTTTTTGATGGTGCTGACGGTGCAAATGGAGCGAACGGTGCCGTGGACAACAACAATGCCAATATTCCCGGTGGAAATGGCGGAGCGGGAGGTGTAGGTTGCGATTCTACAGTTGTCACTTCAGGTGGGGCAGGAGGTTCTGCTTCAAATGGAAATGTGGGTGCTGCAGGAACCGATGCAGCTGCAGGTACTTATGCCGGAGGTTCCGGCGGTGGTGGCGGTCGCGGCGGACCCGAATCTGCCGGATATACAGGAGGTGTCAGTGGGGCAGGGGCTACTCCCTTTTCTTCCTCTGAGACCTGTGCATCTACTATTGCAGGACTGGGGAATTCTTCTGCCGGTGGCGGTGGCGGTGCCCTTGGCGATCCGGGCACAGCAGGAACGCCCGGTACAGATGGTCTACGCGGCACAGATGGATGTCAGGGAACAACAGGTTCTGCAGGAGCGATCGTTGATTGCAGATGGCAGGTTGGCGGTGAGGGAGGTATTGGTACGGACGGTTCTGCCGGCGGCGGCGGTGGTGGCGGCGGCGGCGGCGGCGGTCAGTATTGTTTTATCTGTCAGGACGGCACCGGAAATGCCGGCGGCGGAGGTGGCGGTGGCGGTGCTGCAGGTACTTTCGGTCAGGGTTCTTTTGGTGGTGGTTCCTCCTTTGGGATTTTCATCTGCAATAACGGAGATAAGGGAAATATAGACAATTGTTATGTACTGGCAGGAAATGCCGGTGCAGGGGGTGCAGGAGGAGATGGCGGAACCGGTGGTTTTGGCGGTCAGGGTGGTGCTGGCGGCACGACTGGAACTTCCGAGATAGGTGCCGGCGGCAATGGTGGCAAAGGCGGTGACGGAGGCAACGGCGGCGATGGAGGAGATGGAAGCCCGGGATGGTCTGTCAATATCTACTCTACCGGAACGTCCCTTGTAATGGCCGATTCTTCCTTCGACCTGTCGGCACAATCGCCTATTCTTGTCTCTGATGTCAACAGTATGGGGGCTACCGTAACTTTTACGGATCTTTCCTTACCCAACCCTTCTACCGCAACAACAAACTGGGATTTTGATATGTACTCCGATCATGCCGTTCCGGCTACTGCTTCAGACAATCCTTCCACAACTAGTTATTCCTCTGCAGGACGTTTTAGTATACGACATAATACAGTTGGTTTTGCCCTGGCGGAATACAAGGATTTTCTGGGTATTCCTGCAGCCTTCAGCATTGATTTTTCTGTTGTTTCTGCTTCATCAGTAAGTAGTGCAGACGGTTCGCTTACCGCAATTTCTTCTTCTTCCAATAATATCACTTATCAGTGGGATGCAGCGGCTGCCAATCAGACTACTGCAGAGGCTTCGGGACTTTCTGCCGGAATATATTGTGTTACGATGACCGACTCTTCGGGTTGTCAGAATGCGGGCTGTGCACAGGTGCCTGTCAATACATCTGTCAGTTTCCTGAATGCTGACAACAATATTAAGATATTCCCCAATCCTGCTGAGGATGTTGTTCATGTCAGTATGGATAAAATCCCGGAGGATAGCAGGCTTTTGGTATATAATTCCCTGGGTCTTTTGGTCTTTGAAAGAGCGGTTGCTGACAATGTATTTGATGTGGATGTTTCTGAATGGATTTCCGGAATTTATTTTCTTTGTCTGAAAGGAGAGGATGCCCTTTATACTCATCGTATGCTAGTAGAGTGAAATGGCTGATTTTATATTTTGATGTACGGATAAATTTTTATAAATTAACGTTTTATAAAAAAGTACTATCATGTCCGGACTAGGGTATACATTCATTTTAATTTTCATTACGCAGTTACTATACGGGCAGACAAGCATCATCTATCAGAGTTCAAATGATGATTTTGCCAATCCCGAGCGGGGATTTTATCGCTATTCATCTACCTATTCGAGTGCCTATAATCCTCTAGTTCAATCTACGCTCGAAAGTTACCGTAATCTGCATACACCCTGGACTGCCAATTATGATATATACAGCACCCTGTTGTTCCGGTATTTTATCCTGGATAATTTCAGGACGGACAGCATATCACAGGGATTTCTGGACAGTATTCAAACAGATTTCGATGTAATCAGGGCCTCCGGGATGAAAATTATTCCCCGTTTTGCCTACACCAATCAGGTGAACAGCAGCGGTTGCAGCAGTTGGATATGTCCGCCCTACGGCGACGCCCCTAAGTCTATCGTGCTTACACATATTGGACAACTTTCTTCTGTATTAAACAACAACAAAGATGTCATAGCCTGCATACAAATGGGCTTTATAGGAGTATGGGGAGAAAATTATTATACTGATCATTTTGGAGATGCCTCACAGCCTCCTGACTATAAATTAAGTGACAGTAACTGGACAGACCGGATAGAAGTACTCCATGCATTATTGGCAGCAAGTCCGGTAGAAAGAATGGTACAGGTTCGTTACCCTCAAATGAAGCAACGTACAGTTTTTGGAGTTCAGGCAACCACAAATTCCGACACCCTGATCTTTTCCGAAGCCTTTGGAAGCAGCAATAAGGCACGAATTGGTTTTCACAACGACTGTCTGTTGGCAAGCAGCACCGATTACGGTACATATACCGACTATGGCAACAGCAGCAGTTCTTCAATGGCCGATACTACTAATCTGAAACCCTATTTTGCCAGGGACAGCCGCTTTACCGTTGTGGGCGGAGAAACCTGTGAAGATGCCTTCAGTCCACAGAATGATTGTTCCTCTACCGATACCCTTGCTTATGCCGATACCGAATTAGAACGCATGCATTATACCTATCTGAATGCACAATACAATAACGATGTAAACAATGATTGGGTCAGCGGAGGATGCATGGACGAAATAAAAATACGTCTAGGTTACCGCTTTGAGATGCAGCAGTCCTCCCTGACAGATGCCGCACAGCCCGGGCAGACTGTTGACCTGAGTATAGAAATGAAAAATGTGGGCTATGCATCTCCCTTTAATCACCGCGGACTCGAATTCATACTCCGCGATACGAACACTATGCAGCTATGGAAGGTAAAATTGCCTTTTGACCCAAGAACCTGGTATTCTGCAGACAGCAGTTACCATTTGAATTCCACTGTTTGTATTCCCGGCGAAGTGCCTTTTGGTATTTATGAAGCCCTGCTGCACCTGCCCGATACCATGTCATCTTTGTATGCAAATCCCGATTATTCAATACGACTTGCCAACAAATTATCCGGCAATTCTGTCTGGGAACCGAACACAGGATTCAATAAACTCGGACTTTATGTTGAGGTGGACAGCAGTGCTTTACAGACTCCCTGTAATGGACAAATTGTATTGAATGTCAGTAATAAAGAGATTGCTGCACCTCATTTCGATCCTCAGGAGTTTTCTGTTTATCCCAACCCCGTAAAGGATGTATTCATTTATCAGATAGATAAGACATTTATTTCAACAAGGTCAACATTACGTATCTATGATCTTTTGGGCAGGGAAATGCCTTATTCCCTGATATCGAACAGGAAAGTGGATATTTCACAGCTGCCCGATGCGGTATATTTTGTGGAGTACCGGGAAGGAACAGAACGTTTTATCCAAAAAATTATAAAATCAAATAATTGA
Source organism: uncultured Aureispira sp. (assembly GCA_905480075.1). Lineage (GTDB taxonomy): Bacteria > Bacteroidota > Bacteroidia > Chitinophagales > Saprospiraceae > Aureispira. The sequence goes on from CAJQOX010000367.1 coordinate 10,997, forward strand.
AACAATCAATTCCATTCGTTTTATAAAAATAAACTAATCAACATTAGTGATTTTCAGATAAACGTTGGGCTTATCCTGATAATATGTCGAAGCAGTAACCGTTTTTGTAACTCCGGAAGAATCAGCTACTGCACAGGTGGAATCTATTGCGGCCTGATCGAGTTCAGGTCCGTATTCCGTATAAGTGAATATTGTATCGGTACTGTTGTAGGAAACGTTGGTGGCTGCATTAAAGTGTAAATGCGCGCCGTTATTTCCGTGGATTGTATCCAAAGAATTTCTCGACCAGGTCTGACAATCTGCTTCAGAGTCGAAGGTCAGAATATTTCCGGTATTGGTATATACCCCGTTGTTCAGCGTGAAGGCACTGACAGTAATGGTTGTGGTAGAAGAATCTGTATTGTTGTCTTCGTTTTTGTCGCAGCTATAACCGATAATACTTATTATGGTTAAAAACGTGATAAAACCGGCAGTAAAAATGTTGCTCTTTTTCATTTTTTGATATTGATTTTTTTAAGATTTTCAAATGAATAAAATTAATGAAAGATTTAAAACTTTATGGTTGGTTTTCGAAAGCCTTAACTTTCCAAAAGTACCGAAAAACCGACACTTTCCAAAAGTCCTGAAAAACCGACACTTTCCAATAAAAGAAAAAACCTCCGGAAATATAAATTTTTCAATATTTATCATTGTAATTATATATTCGATAATTCAATCAATAATTATATATAATGAAATATCTGAGCCTGCAATTATGTTTTGTATTTTCTATGGTCAGTGTCAAAAAATAAGACCCGGGATTCAGATGTAGCAATTCTACAAAAATTATCTTTGAGAATACTGCTGAATACAATTTATCCGGTAGCATCAAAGCTTCTTAGCAAAGAATTATTGCTAATATTATAATCAAATGAGTGTCAAAATAATTACAAGGCAAGTTTCAGGGTATTTCCTTCCAGAAAAGCACCTTTGGATTCAGTGATCTGAATTTTCTGCTCTTCTGTGAAGCCTATTGTTTCATTATTTTTGAGTGTTACATCATAACCAATGACATAGGAAATAATGGAAGGTAAAAATTCAAAGAGTTCATTGAGGTTCAATTCACTGTCAATGATTTCCATTTCGCTTTTGCCAAATTCCTTCATTCCGTAGGTATAGGCACTGTTTTTTTCTTCATCAGATACCAAACCAACATAGACCCACAATTGAACAGGGTACATTCCTTCCTGCAATAAAAAGTCTGCAAAATCGATATATAGTCCTCGGGGAAGCAACAAAGTCTGTATACCTTTATATACACCTATTGCCTTAGATGTCCTGAGTAAAGAAGCATTTAACATAGTGTAAATCTTGTATTGTTCCAGGATACCTGACTCTCCGGGGAAAACAGATATAATTGCATGGGAAGTATGTTCTCTGCATTCTGCGGCAACATTATTCCACAGGTAGCTGTATTTAGCGGTCGATTCTATGTCCTCGGAAGGAATTGCTGCCTGCATAAGCGATATAGCGACCATCTGATTATTCACCTTCATTGTAGCCACTTTATCATCTCCTTCTACATCAGATACCATGAGGTTCCAGTGATTTTGAAGGTCTTCTGTCAATGCTTTAATTGAGTATTTGTCATCCTCTTTGAACATAGGCATTGACAGCAATATTTTGTTTTCCATTTTTCTTTATTTTTTAACAATTAGTTATTATTACAAATGTAAATTATTTTCTGTTTAACCATCATTGATCTTTGGGAGAATTTATTTTTTTACTTATGCAATCATTCCTATTAAAATGTATTATTCCATAGATTAAAATACTTTTCAGACAAAATGAATATTATGGGCTCATTATTGGGGGGGACAAGTAGTATAGAAAACCTTTTTGAAATACATGCTTAAACATATAATCTGCCTTTTGGGGATTACAGTCAATCAGAAATTTCTGATCCTACTTTTTTTATCAGATTTATTCAAAAAAAGCTGGAGATAGACTGCATGAATTTTAATCGGATAGGTTGCCTGAGAAAATAATGAAAATATTTAACTAAATTTGTGCGGCAAAGACAATAATACAGGATATTTTCTCTTTGTATTATTAATGCTCTTAATAAATTGTTTTATGTATTTTCCTGATGACAGATTAGATTTTTATGACCACACCTACTATTTATACTTCGAGTTTTGTCTTTTTCTTTCTTTCCCTGTTTTTTTCTTCCTGTTTTGGTGAAGTGGACCCACCGGGCTGTAAGTACAATGCACCTGTAGCTATTTTTGCCGGAGTCGACAGTTTTTCGAACCATAGTTTTTCTGTGAACAAGCAGGACGCCGTTGAAAAAATTTCCGTCCCTAAATATAAGATGGATATAGAACTCTATCAATCGGGTTGTGATTTTCTGCAACAGGAGTTTCGTTTTCTGCTATATGAAGCCTATCCTGCACAGACACCTCCTGATATTTGTGCGAATCAGATTGCGGGAATTTTTTTTCTCCTTGCCAGGGACGCACCCCTTCAGTTAGGAATGTTGTCGCAATGGGCAACTGCAATAAAGGCGGATGCTGCTTCATTTAAATACAACGAAAAAATAAAACTCGCCGGTTCGGGTATTACCGCACAGATCGATAAAATTCATCAGCCGGAATCTGCTGTGTTGACTATTGTTTTTTCCGAGTAATAAATAAAATTAGAGACTAATTTCATGCAATTCCTGCTTACAGCAGAAGCCCCTTTTTCTATAAAATTTTTTTGCTGAATCATTATCTGACCACACTTTCAGTTGCACCCTTTGAACTTCTTTTTTTTTGCAAAAATCGAGTGCGAAATCCATCAGTTTAGATCCGTTCCCCTGTCTCTGATATTCAGGGATGATACACATCTGATCTATAAGAACTGCATTATAATCAGGCACCTGAAAAGGGTTTTCGACCTCGTTTACGGTATGATGCATCATCAGAATATAACCTATTGCTATATCATCTGAGAGGGCAACAATAACAAAAATATCCTCCTGCTTCATCATTCTACTATACCAGGGCAACATCCTTTGATAATCAAACTTAATAAAAACATCAGGATGCTTTTCTGCATGCAGGTTTTGTACAGGTTCTGCGAGTTTAGTGACTACTTCGGGGTCAGTCTCTGACCAATAAAATAAGACCTGAATTGATG
>CAJQOX010000368.1 GCA_905480075.1 uncultured Aureispira sp.
ACAGCAACAAGAAGAAGAAGGGAGGGGTAGATGTTATTTAAGTTTTTCATGATTAAGACTTGTAAAGGTTATTTTTAGTATTTAATTTATTATCTGTTTTATGTATCATTTCGATTACAATTACAAATATAGACCCTGCAGGATTCTGCGACATTGACGATTGTCAAGATGTATAAAAGATTTAAAATAAATGTTGAAAACCAAGAAACAATCAGCATTACATTCATCCTAAAAAATTGTATTACAATCAATTAATCAAATAATATTTTTTTACGTTTTTTACAACAAAAAAAATAAAGAGAGATAAAAGCACAATAAGAAAGACCTGCCGATAAGAAAAAGACGGTTAGGCTACCAAAAACATCCGGCCCTCTTAAATCACAATATTTTTAATTCCGTCAAATGTTGAAATACAGAATAATGCTACATCAAAAGTGCAATGCATTTCATTAAAATTGCAGTAAGAAATAAAGAGACTGATGAGAAGTGCTTAAAATAAAAGGTAAAAAGAGATATTAAATATGTTATGAATAAGAAAAACCATAAAAAACAACTATTTTAAAGGTCAATAAAAAGAACAAAAAAAAATTAATGCAAACAACAGACCTACGCCTTCTCAAAAATCTGAAGAACAAAATCACGACAAGCAACCTCCGTTCTATCTACCTGAATGCTTTGGCATCCCCTTTTTTGACCCGATTGGATCTTGCCGACCTGAATAATCTGCAAGCCGGGATGTCTGAAAGTTTTCTGGAACAATTATTTACGGAATCAAACTTTAGTTTTGATGTAAATGCTGCAAGTGGTGATAAAGATGAAAACAAAAAAAAGGTTTTAAACAGGTTGAGTGCCATAACAATAGAGAATGAGGATCATTTTGAGGAACATGGCCGGAAAACCTTTGGATTTGGCTATCCTGTTTTACTGATAAGAGACCCTGATGACAGCAAAAGAATAATCAAGGCACCTTTGATCATATGGTCTTTAGACATAGAAAGGGATTTTAGCAAAGATAATCAATGGAAAATAAGGCGGGAGGAAAATTTTTCTGTTATTACCAACCCAGGCCTTGCTACTTATATGCGCAATACATCAGGTATAGAACTACAGACTTTATATGATCAGATGCTGGAGGACTCGATACTGGACAAGGATGAACTTGCAGAAATGGCCTATATACAGATGCAGCAACTGAATCCGAATATTTCAGAAAGGACAGAACAGCTGTTCAGAAAAACACTTGATTCCGGGGTCTTAGCTATATCAACTGAGCAAGAGATCGCTTCAATGTCATTTGACAATTCGGCGATATTATGGTCAGGTATTTTCGGGTTATTCCGTTCACAGAAAGATAGTATTTTCAGGGACCTGGAAAAATTCACAGCAAGGCTATCGAAGCTAAAACCTGAAATAGAGAAGGGGAAGAACCCTGAAAATCCGGGTAAATCGTCCTTTATGAAACACAGTTTTACCATGCTTCAGACCGACCCCTGTCAACAACATTTGCTGCATAGCCTGGACAAAGGCAACAATCTGATAGTACAGGGGCCTCCGGGTACTGGCAAGTCACAGACATTGACCGGGATAGTAGCGAACACCCTGTCAAATGCCGGCACCTGCCTGGTTGTCTGCGAAAAAAAGACCGCATTGGACGTCATCTACTTGAAATTGAAAGAAATGGGGCTGGAGGAATTGGCAATCGTGGTAGAAGATGAGTACAGAGACAGGTATAAGGTAGTGAATTCGGTACGGGAACGCTCACAACATCAACACAAACCTTATCAGGTTTCAGCGACCTTTATCAGGTTATTAAAAAGCTGTGCATCACATGTTGAGCGTCTGCAGGGCTTTCACAACAAACTTCAAAAACCTATAAGTGGTGAACACAGATGGACAGAGGTAGTGGGGCAATTTCTTGCCGCTGATAAAAAGAAAAAGAAAGGAATCCTCTCCGGAGTTTTAAAATCCGGACAATTTGAATTTTCGACAACCGAGTATGAAGAAATTATCAGTATCCTGGCGGAAGGAGAAGGACTTTTTGAGAAATTAGGAACACTGAACCACCCTTTGAATGCAATGCATGACCGATTTTTCGGTGAGGCCAATGCCATGCAGGTGGAGGCAGACACAATGAAGGCACTCAACAGTGTCAGCTATGTGGTACAATCTGCTCAAAGAGATATTCTAACCTATCTGTTTGAATACGAACAGTTACTTGACCAACATTTTTCAGATGTTTATCTGTCAAAGATGCAAATTGCTGATAAAATAATAGATATTATTGAAGCCGGTTTAGCTGAAAGCAAGTACTATTTCACAAAAAATACAGGTATTTACAGAAAGATAATGAAATCTTTCAGCTCGAAATACGAGAAGCTGGAAACAGAAAAAGCGGAGGTTCTGCAAAGCTACTACGAATTGCAGAAGGTACAGAAGATGTATCGGTATTTTGATTTTCAGTTCATGGATTGCAGCGACATAAATAAACTGGATTTCAATAAATTGCTGGGTCATATAAATGACTACAAAATAGAAGTCTACGACTGGTATGAATCTAGAAACACCTTCATTCAAAAACTCGTTAAAGATCTTGGCCCTGGGAAAATATTCCAATATGTCAATTTTGATAAAAGAGTAGCTGAAGTCAGCAAGAACCTGGATAAGTTTGAAGAAAATTTTGCTTCAAGTAAAGTATTCAAGGTCAAATTTTCCTTTGTTACCCGCAACATCCGCAAGCGCTTGACGCAAATAGAAGATATCGATCAGAATCTGAAGAAACTGAAGGAAGAATTTGACAATTTCGGAGACTATCATGCCCTGAAATTCTTTTCACTCTCGCTGAACAAGCAACAAAATAGTGCATTTTTAGGCCTTGCTCAGGTAAAGGCAACAGATTGGGAAGCGACCTTCAGTTCCTGGTATCTGAATGCCTTATTGGCACATCATGAAGATGAAATGCTGCCTGACAGTGAAAAATACGACTTGTCACGCAGCAACCTGAGAAAAGAATCTGATAGTTTGGATGGTATGCTGATTGCACACACATTGAAATACTGGCGTGGAAAACAGACACAGGAGGTTCGGGCCTTCCACAAAGAAAAAGCCCCCTTGAATTTGCATAGTCTGTATAATACAAGGACCAACAAAAGTGGGCAGCGGACCCCTTTGTCTAAGATTACTGAGGCCTCTGCTGAAGTTTTCACAAGTTTTTTCCCGGTACTCCTTGTCAGCCCTGAAGTTTGTTCATCTATTCTGCCTTTGGTTCCGAATTTATATGATGTAGTAATTTTTGACGAAGCAAGTCAACTGAACCTCGAAGATAGTTTTTGTGCTTTGGTCCGGGGTAAATACAAAATTATTTCCGGAGACAGTCATCAACTCCCTCCGCCCGACAGCTTTCAGTCACATTATAACACAAAAACAGAAAACAAGCCTGTAATAGACGATGAATACCTGACAGACATGGAGGCAGAGAGTATAAATTACCTTTCAGAATCAGAATCATTGCTTGAATATAGTTTATCGGAGGGGTCCTACAAAGAAACATTTCTGGAAGTACATTACCGGTCAAGGCACCCTTTTCTGATCGATTTTTCCAATGCAGCTTTTTATGCTAACCGATTGACCTCTTTCCCGGCAGAAAATGACATGCTACCGATCGAGTTTCATGAGATTGGCGGAATTTATGACGAATACTGTAATAAAGACGAGGCCGAAGCTATCTTAAATTATCTTTTGGATATAGAATTGACAGAGGAAAAAGCACCTTCGATTGCTATTGCCACCTTCAACCTGCATCAGCGGAATCTCATATTGAAACAATTACAGCAACGGGCATTAAAAGATCCCGCGGCAGGGCAAAAATTTAAGGAATTTAAAAAAGCCGGATTACTGATAAAAAATCTGGAGAACATTCAGGGAGAGGAACGGGACATCGTACTTATTTCAGGCACATTCGGTCTGTATGCTGATGGTTCTTGGTCTGAAAACTTTGGACCTCTCAATCATGAGAACGGCTATAAGCTACTGAATGTGATGATAACAAGGGCAAGAAACAAGGTATGTATCTTCAATTCCATTCCATCAAAAAAATATGAAAACTATGCTGTGGAGATAGAAAAGAAGGGAAATACCGGCAAGGGAATATTATATGCCTATTTATCCTACGCTAAATCCGTAAACGAAAAAAATGAAGACAAGAGAAAAGAAATTTTAAAGCTTTTGTATGAACACTGTAATAAAAAGCCGGCTGAGACTTATAACTATCAAACGGAGGATGTCTTTTTTAAAAATCAGGTCATTCAATTTTTGGAAAAATCCCTGCCTGATTTGCGGATAAAGTGTGATTACCAACATGCAGGCTTCAGGTTGCCTATAGCAATATTTGATAAAAAGGGCAACGTTATTCTTGCCTTTTATTACGATGTTTATCATGAAAATGCATCGGAAGAGGCCTGGGCCTGGGATATTTATCACGAGCAATATTTAAAGAAAACCGGAATAATGTGTCACAGAATCTGGTCGAAGGAATGGTGGGAGGATTTACATCCCGCTCAGCAGAAACTGTTGGTACAAATACGGGATGTGACGGGCTGAAAGAAACATTACAGTGAATAATTCAAAAGGCACAAAAGAGGTACATGAAGGGTATTACAATAATAATATTATTACTGATGACATACGGGATGCTATGTGCACAACAGCCCTATGCCCGGCAACTGACTATTGAAGATGGTTTGCCTTCTATGGAGATTTACGATATGTATCAGGATTCTCGCGGATATATGTGGATAGCTACAGACGGAGGACTTTGCAGATATGATATCCACTCTATCAAAAAATACCATCATCCTCAGGAAAAAGGGGTAGCAGTATCAAGAATACGGGAAGACAACAAAGGACAAATCTGGTATAAAAATTTCAAGGGACAATTATTTTATACAGACAACAGGGACAGTGTGAATTTGTTTGAAGTTCCCGACAGTATAAAATTCGGAGTATATTCCAACTATGATATCTTAAATAATAAATTAATAGTAGGGACCAATCAATTATACATATACGATTTAGACAAAAAAACCTGGGAAACTAATAAAAGCAAAAAGAAGATTAAGGAAACAAGTTCTACAATAGTAGATATAGTATCATCTGAGTCAGGCAGTATTTTTTATACCAATTATTTACAAGAAATATGGGAGATCAATAATGGAATAAATATATGTCACGGGAAATTTAATGCGCAGAAATTCCCGATATCTAAAAATTTAGGATCAAATTCAATAGTGTTCTTTGATAATAAAGTATATTCTGATTCAATTCATAAAATAACAAAATTAAATAAAGAAGCCGAAGTAGCAGATTTCAGTTCAATTGTTGATACCAAAGCAAAAAAAGTCCTGATAAAAAATGTTTTTTCTGATAAAGAAAATAATTTCTGGATATGCACAACAAACGGAGTCTATATCTACGGCCGGAATCATTCCGGAAAGTGGCAACTATCAGCTCATTATTTAGAAGGCAAACAGATATCATGTGTATTTTTTGACCGGGAAGGAAATACCTGGATTGCCACACTTCAGAATGGAATATTTATTCTGCCATCAACAAAAATAAATTACTTTAATAAAGAAAATTCCTCCCTGAGCAACAGCCACCTCAATAAAATCGAGAAAGATGCTGAAGATCATTTATTGATCGGGGGATCTGATGGGGTAGTAATGAGGTTCGACCCAAAAACCAATTTAATCATTAATAAGTACATCGGCACAAATTCTAATGTTATATCAATACTCTTTGATAAAAAAAGAGAACAGGTTTTATTTTCGACTGACCGCTTGCATATTGCAAAATGGAAGACCTCCGGAGACATAATATCTTTTGATAAACATATTAGTGGGCATCAACATTCTGTATACAAAAAAGATTTTCTGATTGAGGTAAAAAAGCATTTCACATGGATATATTCGATGCCTGATAAATTTGATGGAAATATGCTGGTGAATACAGAATACACAAAAATAAAAATTAAAGCCAATCACAAAGGAGTTGACAAGAACTATCAAATATCATTTAAAAATTTATATAATACTATAAACACAACTGCATTATTTGTAAATAAAAAAATAAAAAACCAATTTTGGCTGGGTTGCAGGGACACCTTATTTTTATATACAAATGAAATCCCTGAGGCTATTCTCAGCCCTGAAGGTAAAAATTTCATTGCTTTGGACATCACTCAATCTGAGGACGGAACCCTTTGGGTTGGAACTATGAAAAATGGAATTTATAAAATAAAGGAAAAAAAAGTACTGGCTAATTTCCGGATCGAAGACGGCCTTCCAAGTAATTTCTGTAATACGCTTACAACTTATAAAAATAATGTATGGTGTGGTACAGATAAGGGTATATTTAAAATAGGAAGAGATAAGCAAAAGATAAGTGTCTATAATAAAACCGATGGCCTGATATCGGATAGAATAAGGGATATAGAAATTGCTGACGGAAAAGTATGGGTAGCTACATTGAAGGGACTTATCAGCTTTGGAGTAAATACGCTTTCAGTGAACAATATAAGACCCAATATTTTTATAACTTCCGTCAATATAAATAAAAAACAATTTCTTCATCAGCAAAACCCTGAACTCAGATACGATGAGAACAACCTGAAATTTGATTTTCAGACCACAGCAGTAAAGGGTAGGAATAAAATACAATACGAGTATCGCCTGTTGGGGCTTGACAGTACATGGGTGCAGCTGCCTGTCAGCACCAATTTTGTTTCCTATCAAGGCCTGAACTATTCAGAATACTCCTTTGAAGTTAGGGCAATAAATGAAGATGGAGTAAAAAGTATAAGCCCTGCTAGCTATTCCTTTTGCATTGCCCCTCCCTATTGGTATACTTGGTGGTATCTGAGCTTAAAGTATTTTATTTTTTTTTCTATTATTGCTTTAATAATATACTGGCAGTTCCAGGAATTTAAAAAGAAACATTTCTTTGAAAGCAGTATGAAGCGATTGAAGATGCAGGCACTTCAATCACAAATGAATCCTCATTTTGTTTTTAATGCAATGAGTACTATACAAAGTTACTGGGTACAGAAAAAATCTAAAACTGCATTGATTTACCATGCAAAATTTGCCAAACTAATGCGATTGATTTTTGATTATTCCAATGAATTAAGTATTGAAATAGAAAAAGAACTGGAATTTTTAAAGACCTATATCAGCCTCGAAAAAATAAGATATGATGAAGATATTGAAGTACATTTTGAAATAAGTGAAGCATTCCTGTCAGATGATATCTATATTCCCCCACTTTTGATTCAACCCATTATTGAGAATAGTTTCAAACACGGGCTTTTACACAAAAAAGTAAAAGGTAAGCTGCTTATTGGTATGAAAAGAGAAGGGGATTATGTATATTGTATAATTGAAGACGATGGTATAGGTAGAGAAAAAGCAAAAGAATATACTTCATGGAAGAGAAGAGATACTAAAAAACGATCAAGTCTTAAACTGACCGTGGAACGCCTTGAAATTCTGAATCAGAGTTATGGAGTTCCCAACAAGGTAGTACTTACTATAACAGATATTAAAAACTCTGTGGG
>CAJQOX010000369.1 GCA_905480075.1 uncultured Aureispira sp.
TCAAAAAAACTGCTCTTTGCCAGCCCGTCAAAGAGGGATTTATACTTCGTCAGGGCGGGACCAATGCCTATGAATCTGCTGATTTGATGTTCCTGCAGCAGCTCTGCAATTTCCTGATATTGCTCCTTGTCTTTTGCCTCCGGAACATCCGATAGTATCAGCGTTTTGCCGCCTCTTTTGACTTGTTTCTGATTCAGAAAATCCAGTGCTATCTGCAAGCCCTGCAAATCATTATTATAACTGTCGTCAATGATCTGACAGTTGTTGATGCCCTCCTTGAGTTCGAGGCGCATAGGGACATCCCTCAGGTTTTTGATGCGTTTTTCCAGACTTTTTATGTCTGTTCCGAGATAGAGCATTGTGGCAATTGCATGCATACAGTTTTCTATAGCCGCTGCATTGCGGAAGGGAATTTTTACCTTGTGAACCTTCTCTTTGTACTGTATGTTGAGTAGGGTATGCTGTTTTTTTATTTTGTAAAAAACGGGTAAGTCTGCCTTCGTGTCAGCACCCCAAGAAAAGCAATTGCTGATACCTTCGCTGACTATTTCCTGATGGATTAATTGATGATCGTATTTATAGATTAATATTTTACAGGCCCTGAACAGCTGTAGTTTTTCCCTTATCTTTTGGGATTCCGATTCGAATCCCGAAGCATGTGCCTTTCCGATATTTGTGAAAATACCGATATCCGGCAAAAGTACAGACTGCAGCTTCTGCATTTCTCCCGGCAAGGAAATTCCGGCTTCAAAAATTCCGAGCTTATGTCGTTCGTTCATATGCAAAACGGAAAGGGGCACTCCTATCTGCGAGTTATAGCTTTTGGGACTTTTAACCAGCGAGAAATCCTTTTGCAGCAGCAGATAGAGCCATTCCTTGAGGATAGTCTTTCCGTTGCTGCCGGTGATGCCGATAACAGGAAAGTCAAACTGCTTACGGTGATGTTTTGCATACTCCTGTAAGAGCGATACAACATCTTCCACCCATAAAAAATCAGCTTCCGGATAGCTTCCTGTATCGATAGCCTTGCTGATAACAAAACAGCGGACACCCTGTTCGTAAAGCGACACAATAAAATCATGCCCATCCGTAAACCTTCCCTTTAAGGCCAGAAAAATGCTCTTTTCAGGAAACAAGAGATTGCGGCTATCTATTAGGATAGTCTTGTTTTTCCAAAAGGGGCTTTGAAAGTTGACCGGTGTTTTTAATCTGCTGTTTTTTTCCTGCATTTCTGTCTTAAGAGCGCATTTATTGTTTTCAGTCTTCAAAAATACTAAAAATAAAGGGATTGAATGATTTATATGCCTGATTTATATGTTCCGCTTTTTTAAGTTCAGTGGAAGGGGAGGAACTTTCACATTTTATGACAAAGGGATTCCACTCCGGGTATTTTCTAGACTTTCGAAAAAAACTTTATTAATATTTTCGTAACTTTTTAACGCCTCTGTATTATCATCACATAACATTAAGGAATTCCACACCATTTTTAATAACCAATACATTAATTAAACAACCTCAATTATGAAAAAACTAACATTGTTTTCATTCGGAATTTTATCCACACTTACTTTTAGCTGTTCAGATAATAATACAGATACTATTGATTCTACACAAACTGTTCAGGCAGTAGCAATGCCCACAACAGAAGAACTTCAGAATGATGATGACATCCTATGGATAGGAGAAGTATTTGTCGATTGTTCACCGAATTACGACAAATATATATCTCCAGAATCTGATAAAGAAATCATGAAAAATATCGGATTTACAGAAAGAAATACCTATAAGGCATTGAAATATCAGGTTGTTGATTTGGATAAGTCAGACAATGATGATCATATTCTCGCCTGTAAAATTCTGGCCAACAAAGAGCACATAGATTTCTATAAGGATGATAAGCTGTCTCAAAAATATTCAGAGGTAGAAAAAGTAAAATCTATTTCCTAGGTTGATACAATAATTACATTCGACCCGGAAACTTATGAGGAAATAGTCAATATTGTAGTTAATGACACAGACCCTTTTCAAATCAAATATTTCAGAGTGAAACAATTGCTGTACTATAGCAAAAAGGAGATGATGTTTAAGATGAAAGTCATTTCTATGGCACCTATGATTATGAGATATAATGATGTGGGAGAGTTTCTGGAAATGGAACCTTTGTTTTGGATGAAACCTGAAGCTTTGGCTGCAACTCCCGGTCTAATGGCAGAAAATATTACCTGGGCCACCCGGGTGTATCATAATTTCTCACTTGAGTCTGTTAAAGTAATAAAAGGCAAACAAACTTCCGGAGAAATTCTTGAAATAATGATAGAAGATCTCAGAAAAAATGCTGAAGATGTTTATTTAGGAATCACCTTTGATGCAGATGGTAATGAAAAAATGGATGCAAAACATATTAAGCTACTTGGTTCTTCAGTTGATAGTATTATCACTTTTGACCCTAAAACTTTTAAGGAAATAATACAGGTTGTTAAGAATGATTTTAAAGGCAAGGATATTAAAAATATTCGTTTAATGCAGGATTGGGTATGGGATGAAAACACGAAGCAACTCAGCATTACATACATAGGCTTCAAACCAATTATTGACAGGGTAGACGCTAATGGTAATTTTCTGAATTCAGGTCCAATGTTTATTCGTAGAATGGGTTGGGATTCATTATAAAGAAATATATAAAGTTGTTAAGGAAATATAAAAAGTCAAAGCGTCATTCAGATACTTTGGCTTTTTATTTTATGATCAACTTGTTTTCATGAAAATAATTTTCAAAACCAATCGATTATTTGATAATGAATAAATAATTGTACAATACCTTTTTTCTCTGAAGGTAAATTACCTTACTACAAATACGAAAAGAACTACCCCCTTGAGAGATAGTCTTTTCATGTGTTTTTATAGTTACAATCTGTTTTATTTAGAAATTATCTTTTCAGTGATAAGAAATATCAAATTTCATTTTTATTTTTTGACATCTTTGTAGCACCGTATCCTACAGCAGCGACTATCAAAACAGATATGCCGGCATCAATAGGTACTCCAGGAGGAGGTGGAGGTGCTGCAAAAAGTTGTGGGCAACAAACAAAAATCAGTGCAAATGTAATAAGCGTCGGAATCGATTTATTTAATATTTTTTTCATTTCTTTATATTTTTTAATTGTTACCATTTAATTTTTATTGCTTTTTCTTCAGATTCTATCTGAACAAAATATATAGAAGATTCAGTTAAATTCAAATTAGTTAAACTGAATTCCTTTTGACCTGCTTTGAGAATAGTTGTATATAAAGTCTGTCCTAAAGTATTATAAATATTTAATACCTGAGCAGATTCTATGCTTTTGTTCAGACTGACACATAAGGAATTATTACACTTGAAAATTTGTATCTGATCCTCATTTTCAACCTGTGTTACAGCATTTGCACCGGGAATAACAGTAATCGTAAATCGGTCATCAATATCAGAAGGTGACCCTGTAAAGCTATAAGCACCGTTGTTCAGTATATGAGTACTTCCTGTCAGGGTATCTTTTAAAATTATTCTGTCATTTGAGTTGAAATTAGTGAACTCGGATAGTGTTATCTGATAGTTGCCGGCTGTATTTGTAACCTGATGTAAAGGTATAGTGACTTCCTGAGACTGTAAAGGAGGCAAAGTACTTATTCTAAGACCCCCCCTGTCGGATTGACTAGCCAATTCAGCTTCTCCTGCAATATCGCCTTTCATAAAGTAGGCATCATATTCTTGGTCAAAAGAACTCGTTCCGTATTGTTTGAACCTGACAACGGTCTCAACCTTTTTACCCATACCTTCCAACTCAAGTCTGAATAAAGGATAGGTGAAGTTATTTCCTTTTTTGTATAAAACTCCAGTTGCCAGATTCGGGTCAGTAACTCTGCAATTATTGTCAAAGGTCAATGTTGATGAACCATCCGTTCTGACCCAAAAGCCTTGCATAGCCGGAATGATCGTGTTGAATGATGCGGGTGAAGAAGTTCCGTCCACATAGGATTTATATACTCCTGTTGGGTCCCACCTGTACAGGGCATCTTCCATTTCACCAGGTTTGGTAATATTTGCGAAATCTATAGAAGAAGGATAAGGAATTCCTACAAAA
>CAJQOX010000370.1 GCA_905480075.1 uncultured Aureispira sp.
TTTTATTATCGGAACTTTAATTTCGATCTTTGCCGGAAACCTTACAATCATGTTGCTGGGAAGGGGGATACAGGGTTTTGGTCTTGCGAGTCCAAGAACTGTAAGTCTTGCCATGATAAGAGATCAGTTTGAAGGCCGGAAAATGGCTCAGGTTATGTCATTTATCATGATGGTATTTATATTGGTACCTACTTTGGCCCCGGCCCTGGGGCAGTTAATTTTAATGGTTTCTGTCTGGAAGACAATTTTTGTATTTTTTCTTCTGATGGCTTTTGTAATTTTGATCTGGTTTTCTACCCGGATGCATGAAACGCTACCCCTTGAGAAAAGACAACGTTTTTCTTTTGTAAGAATACTAAAAGGTGTCAGAGAAATATTTTCAAATAAAGTAGCTTTGACTTATATGATAACAGCAGGTTTTATTTCTGCTCCATTCATTGCCTTTCTCAATTCTGCACAACAGATTTTTCAGGTACAATATAAACTTGAGGAGCAATTCCCTCTTTATTTTGCCTGTATTGCTTTGACTTTTGGCCTGGCCTCTTTTTTTAATGCCAAAATGGTCATTCGGCACGGTATGCAAAAAATGATTAAAACTGCCGTTATAGGAATGATAATTATTTCTGTTGCTTTTTTCGTTTTTACAACACAATACGGTGGTGAGATTACACTTATGATGACGATGGTTTATTTAGTACTGACTCTTTTTTGTGAGGGAATACTATTCGGTAACCTGAACAGCCTTGCGATGCAACCTTTAGGGCATATTGCCGGAATAGGTTCGGCAGTTGTTGGCGCTCTGTCTACTTTTATCTCTGTATTATTCGGTACTATTATCAGTATGCAATACAACGGAACTATATTACCTCTTGTAATCGGGTTTCTCACCTTTGGTACTATCAGTATGCTTTTATTTTTTTTGGTAGAATCAGACAGTTAACAGGAAATACTTTTAGTTATTTTTTTCAACTACCTTGTCACTACAAAAAAAAATAACTAATTTAATAGGGCCCAATATTTTTTACTTTAATGTAATTATTGATTAATGCCCGAAAATAATCATTCTCTCTTTAGTCTTGTACTTTCAATTCTTTTATGTTTTTCTTTGCAGGTATGTGCACAAATTCATGCCTTTCAGCATTATACGGTAGATGATGGGCTGCCAAGTTCTGAAGTTTATTTTGCAATGCAAGACTCTAAGGGCTTTATTTGGTTTGCTACCGATGCAGGAGTCTGTCGTTTTGATGGATATGAATTCGTAACATTTGACCGAAGCGACGGGTTAACTGATAACACTGTTTTTCAAATAACTGAAGACAAAAAGGGAAGAATATGGTTTGGAACTTTTAACCTTCAACTATGTTATTTTTACGAAAAAAAAATCCACCCGTATAAGTTTAACGATAGTATTACAAGAAATCTTTCTTTGAATAAGGGAATGAATTCCTTTTTTGTAGACTCATTAAGTAATATATATATTGGTTTTGATACCTATGGAATTTTTAAAATAGATACAAAAGGAAAGGTTGAGCAAACCATTAAACTGGTCGATTCCGTTGAAAGAAGAAGGGCTGTTTTAAAAATTGAAAATGGCTATGTATTTGGGAATTTGAATAATAAAAAGGTAGGGAATAATAAATCATACTATCAAATATCTTCCGTAGATAGTTCCTTTACACATATTGCTGAAGAATTTGTAAATAAAGAAAGAAAAAATTTACGATCTACAGTTCTGCCTCTCAACAACGATTTTCTGTTTTTTAATTTAGGAGGATGTTTTTTATATGAAAAATCAAAAGATACTTTTCTTAGAAAAAAAATCCATATTGACTTACCTGAAAACAGGATCTTTTCACATATTTATGATGGAAGTTATATATGGTGTAGTTTTGCTAAAAAGGGGGTCTTTAAATGTTTACTACAAAATGATTCTCTGATTATTGTAGACAGGTATTTAAAAAATGAAGCAATATCAACTATTTACAGAGACAGAACTTCCGGGTTTTGGTTTCAGAGTCTTAATAACGGTGTGTATTATTTGCCGAATGATAAAATAAGCTATTATAATTATAAAAACCTGAGTATTTCTTCTGTGGAAATCGATACTGTTTCCGGTAGAAAATATGTTGCTTTCAGCAATGGTGATATTTGTGAATTGAAAACAAAAGGGCACAATATTATTTTTGAATTAATATTAAAAAGTAAACTGAAGGTAGTTTGTTTGAAGTATAATTATCCATCTAATCATCTAATTCTTTCCTCTATCACCGAGGATTATATTGAAAGGTATTATAAACAAAACCGTATAATTTTATCAGATTCCCTGAGATTAATGGGTTCTAAGGATATAATTATAAATGGAGATACAGTATATCGGGTAAATGGCTCGGGCTTTTCTGTAGTTATTGATGACAAGGAGACCATGAATGTTAAAAATATAATAAATGGAAAACTATGGGGCACCTCTTTGTTAAATTATAATAACAGCATTTTAATTGGAACTAAAACCGGATTAAAAGTATATAAGGACAATATTATCACCCCTGTTTTTAATAATAGTGAAATTCTTAACACTTCTATTACCTGTCTTGCGAGACTGAATGAGAGTGTTATTCTCGTAGGAACAAAAAGTTATGGATTGGTATTGTTAAAAGACAATAAGGTCTATGATGTAATTAATAAAGAAGATGGATTAATAAGTAATTTAATCCGGAAAGTATTGGTTGAAAGTCCTGGTCATTTCTGGATTGGGAGCAATAAAGGGTTGATAAAAATAGAATACGACATTGACTCAAAGAGACTTAAAATTATGAATCTTACGACAAAACATGGTCTGCAGTCTGATGAAATTACCTGTCTGAACTTGTATAAAGATGTTTTATATGTAGGAACATCAAAGGGCTTAACCAATTTCAAAATTAATGAGATCAAAAAGAATAATCAGCCTCCCGTACTCATTATAAAGGATTTTAAAGTAAATAATAAAAGTATTGACTTATCTCATAAAAATGAGTTCTCTTACAAGGAAAATTTCGTTAAAATTTCATATAAAGGTCTAAATTACAAGTCTTTGGGCGATGTTTTGTATCGATATAGAATGATGGGAGTTGACACTATATGGAAAACCACCTATGAAACAGAACTCATGTTTCAGACCTTGCCTCATGGGGAATTTAGTTTTGAAATACAGGCAAAAAACGAGGATGATGTTTGGGCTGAAACCCTGATTATTCCCTTTGTAATACATAAACCTTTTTGGTGGACATGGCAGTTTATTTCAATCTCAATAATCATTTTATTAATTGTTATATATTATGCTGTCACAAATCGTGAGAAAAAAATTATTGAGAAGGCATTTTTGAATACAAGAATCGTTGATCTTGAGCTTAAAAGCCTTCGGTCTCAGATTAATCCACATTTTATCTTCAATACACTAAACTCCATACAAAATGCTATTAATTCAAAAGATAAAAAATTTGCATCAGATTATATTGCTCAGTTTGGTAAACTTATAAGGCTTGTTCTGGAGAGCTCAAAAAAAACGACAATTAAACTTTCTACAGAAATTGAAATGTTGAATTTGTATGTTAAATTGGAATCTTTCAGGTTCTCAGAGCAGTTTTCCTATGCAATTACGAAGGAAGATTCTATTGATGAAGATTTTTGTGAATTACCTTCAATGGTGATACAACCCTTTGTTGAAAATGCAATTCTATATGGTTTAAATCCTAAAAAATCTGAAAATCTTTTTTTAAAAATACATTTCTGTATGATTAACGAAGACATGTTGCTTTGCACAATAGAGGATAACGGAATTGGACGAATGGCATCAGGTGAATTAAATAATAACAAAATGAACATAAATGATGAATCAGGACTTAAAATAACTCAGACACGTCTTGAACATTATTCCAGAGAAACAAATAATAAATTTTCCATTGATTTCTATGATTTAAATATTGAAGATAATAAATCTAGTGGTACAAGGGTTGAAATTGTTTTTGTCGTTTAACTTTTACAGGTTTATGCATTACTTATGAAATTAAATATTGTAAAATATAATTTTCTGATTTCTGTTATTTTTCTGAATTGCCTTTCTTTTCAGGTGATGTCTCAATCTGATGCATTTATCCGTTATTCCGTTGAGGAAGGCCTGCCTTCTTCTGAAACGTATTATACCTTTCAGGACTCTGAAGGATATATGTGGTTTTCTACTGATGCAGGCGTCTGCAGATTCGATGGATATAATTTCATAGTTTTTGATGAAAGTGATGGCTTGACCGATAATACTGTTTTTCAAATTTGTGAAGATAGTAAAGGTAGAATTTGGTTTGGGACTTTCAATTGTCAGTTGTCTTATTATGAAAATGGTCGTATTTATGAATTTAAACATAATGATTCTATTACCAGCTTTTTTGATTTTACAGTTGCTATGAATAGCTTTCATATAGATTCTTTTGATAACATTTGGATGGGATTTAATTCTTACGGAATATTTAAAATTGATACATCAGGAAATATCAAGCAGGTATTTGAGCATCCGGAAGGAATATATAACTATCAAAAGTTAATTAAAATTGAAAATAAATATATTAGAGGGAGTCTGATTTCTCCAATTAAAGTATTTAATAAAAATGTAAAAAATGTTCCTGTTGAGCACTTAAAGTTTAAATTTCAATTTGAAGATAATAGTAAACTAATATCTTATTCGGAAAGTGTTGAAAATGATTTTTTTTCCAATAATTTATCAAATTTTTTCATTCAGTATAATAACGCTATATATTTTAGTTTAAAAGATTCTGTGGTTTGCCTCAAAGAAGAGAATAAAAAAATAATTGTAAATAAAAGTAAATTTAGATTAATTGAAAATGAATTTGTCAACTCTATATTTGACGATACTGAATTTTTATGGTTTTGTTTTCAGAATAATGGAATTTTGAAAGTTAAAGTAGAAAATGACACATTTGTATTTAAGAATCATTATTTGAAAAACTTATCTGTTTCAAGAGTTTATAGAGACAGGCTGAACGGGCTGTGGGTTACCTCATTGGATGATGGTATTTTTTATTTGCCTTCGGAAAGAATCGTTAATATTGGAAATATCCATTCAAGAGTAAATACAATTGAGGTCGATACCTTGTCAGGAATGATTTATATTGCATATGAAAACGGATTGATTGCAAAACTATCTTCTGAGAATATCTATAGTTCACCTGATTCGTTTTTATTCTCTGATAACGCCTCAAGTGCACTCAATTTTAATTATTATACCAAGTCATTAAATCTTGGAATGATCAAAGGTCGGAAGAACTATATTTATAAAGATAATAAACTTCATGGCCTTGATTCAATAAAAATCAAAAGTAGTAAGGCTATTCTGAATGATGGTGAATATACCTACAGAGTAGATGCAAACGGGATGAATGTTGATAAAAATAATCGCACTGTTCTTGAAGACAAAGATATAATCAAAGGAAATTTTTGGGGTACAAGTCTGTTGAAATATGGTAAGTATGTATTGGTGGGAACGAAGAATGGTCTCAGGCTTTATTCTAATAAAAAAATTACGTCACCCTACAAAAAAAATAAATATTTTTCATCCTCCGTCACATCATTGGAAAAGTTTAAAGATCAAATAGTTCTTATTGGAACTAAATCTTATGGTCTGCTTTTGATGAAAAATGATTCTCTTATTGATATTATAAATACTGAAAAAGGTCTTTGCAGTAACTTGATAAGAGACATTCATGTTGATAACAGAAATAATATATGGATTGGTAGCAATAAAGGTTTAAGTAAAATTGTATACCAAAGTGTTGCTAATTATGATGTATATAACATGAGTAAAATTCATGGTTTGTCTTCAAATGAAATTACCTCCGTCAAATCCATTGGAAATATGCTCTTCGTGGCCAACAATTCCGGACTTAATATGCTTGATATCAATATTCAAAAAAATAAAGCTAATATCAATATGTTAATTAAAGGATTTTATATTAATAATCAGCGCTATGATTATTTAAAATATCAGGACCTTAAATATTCTCAAAACCATATCAATATTGATTTTTTGGCTTTAAATTATATTTGTGATGGTAAAATTAATTATAAATACAGAATGTTGGGAGTAGATACTATTTGGATAAATACTACATCAACAACTGTTGACTTTCCCACTTTACCTCCTTCTGAATATTCATTTCAAGTCATGGCAATGAATGAAGATGGTGTTTGGACAAAACCTGTATCACTGTCTTTTACAATATTGAAACCTTTTTGGTTTAGATGGTGGTTCGTATTTACTGTTATATTTTGTTTGATTCTTTTAATTTTGATTGCTATAAGAAACCGTGAAAAAAAAATTAATGAAAAGGCAAGATTGCAGACTCAGATTATCGATCTTGAACTCAAAAGCCTGAGGTCACAGATGAATCCGCATTTTATTTTTAATACTTTAAATACGATACAGAATGCTATCAATACACTCGATATAAGGTTTGCTTCAGATTATATTACAAGATTCGGAAAACTGATAAGATTGGTTCTTGAGAGCTCGAAAAAAAATAAAGTCAGTTTTTCAACTGAATTAGAAATGCTTAAGCTTTATATTCAACTGGAAGCGGTGCGCTTTTCCAATAAATTTTCCTTTAATATAACAAGGGATTATAAAATTGACGGAGAATCCTGTGAAATCCCTTCTATGGTAATACAGCCTTTTGTTGAAAATGCTATTTTACATGGACTGACCCCAAAATCAGGAGATAACTTAGTGCTAAATATTGATTTTAAGCTTGTTTCTGATAATATTCTGGTCTGTATAGTTGAAGATAATGGTATTGGCAGAAGAGCTTCTGAAGTTTTAAAAAGAAAAAAAATGATCAGTCATAGTTCTATGGGCATTGAAATTACCGAACAAAGATTAAATTTGTATTTTAAAGAAACCGGAAATAAATTTTCTTTTGAAGTCATTGACCTGAAGGATGAAAATAACCTGCCGTCAGGAACAAGAGTTGAAATTGTTTTTGCTATATAAAATTTGTATTATGAACATTATTATTATTGATGATGAAACCCCTGCAAGAAATAATCTGAAACAGATAATTAAAGATAATTTTAAGGATGCTAATGTAATTGGAGAAGCAGATTCTGTAAAAACAGGCTTAGAATTACTCAACCAAACCAAAACCGATATTGTATTGCTCGATATCAATTTGTCGGATGGAAGTGGTTTTAATATACTCGAACAGGTTAAAAACATTAATTTTCAGGTGATTTTTGTGACGGCATATAATGATTATGCAATTAAAGCCTTTAAATTCAACGCGCTTGATTATGTGCTAAAGCCTATTGAATTAAGCCAATTGACACGTGTTTTTGACAAGGCAAGAGAATTGTTGAATGACGACTTTATCACTAAAGAAGAACTAAATATTGTTCTGGATAATTACTCTAAAAAAGATGAGGACAAAAAGTTGGTAATTCAGGAATTTAACAAGGTTTCCTTTGTTGCAATCAAAAAAATAATAAAATTTATTTCAGATGGTTCCTATACTACCATCTACCTTAATGACAATACGAAACTGACCTGTTCAAAGACTATAAAAGTATACCAGGAACTACTCCCTGAATCCATGTTTTACAGAGTACACAATTCTTCTCTGATAAACATGAACTATGTTAGTGAATTCAATAAAGAAGACGGAGGCTATGTGGTGATGTCTGATGGTTCACATGTTCAGATTTCCAGAAGGAGAAAGAATGAATTCTTCAGAATCTTAACTGAAAAATTTTCATGATCAATTATAGTTTTCCATCTGCTTTCATCTGAGCAAAGGATTTTGCAAAATAAGTCAAAATAACATCTGCCCCGGCACGTTTTATCGACAACAACATTTCAGGCATTGCCTTTTCATAATCGAGCCACCCGTTCTGACAGGCTGCTATCAACATGGCACACTCACCACTGACATTATATGCTGAAATGGGAATGTCACAATTCTCCTTAAGCAAATGAATTATATCCAGGTAGGGCAGGGCAGGTTTCACCATCAGATAATCTGCCCCTTCGTACATATCCAACTGTGCTTCTATCAGTGCCTCCTTTTTATTTGCAGGATTCATCTGATAGGTTTTCTTGTCGCCCGCCTTTGGTGCAGAATCGAGTGCATCACGGAATGGTCCATAAAAGGCTGATGCGTATTTTGCTGTGTAGGACATGATGGAAACATTGGTAAACCCCGATTCATCAAGGGCTTCTCTCATATACCCCACACGGCCATCCATCATGTCGGAAGGCCCGAGAATATCTGCCCCTGCCTGTGCCTGTGCTACCGACATTTTTGCCAGTATAGGGAGTGTCTCATCATTCATTATCTGACCATCATGCACAAAGCCGTCGTGCCCGTCAGAACTATAGGGGTCCATCGCCACATCGGTCATGATACAGCATTCAGGAAATTGTTCCTTTAATGTATATATTGCATGCAGGTAGAAGTTGTCGTCTGCATAACTGTAACTGGCTGTTTTATCTTTTAATTTTTCATCAACAGCAGGAAAAAGAACGAAAGTAGTAATTCCAAGTTTCATGCAACTTTCAACTTCGGGAATCAAACGGTCGAGCGACCACCTGAAATTTCCGGGAAGACTTTTTACTTCTTCTTTGATGTTTTTACCATCAAAAAGAAATAAAGGGTAAATTAACTGACCGACGTGTAAATGTGTCTCCTGTGCATGAAATCGTACGGCAGCGCTTTTTCTGTTTCTTCTTGGACGGATGTGCATATAAATATTAGATGTTAGATATTAGATATTAGATATTGGATGTTGTATTATTGGATATTGGTTTTGGAAATCGGGGGGTGTTTTTCAAAATTAATACAGAAAATTATCCTTGTAGTAAAAGAACCAGATAAAACAGTAAATAACTGTTGGAATCATAATGCCTCTTATAAATTCTTCTTTAAATTTTTTGTTGGCAAAATAAGTAGGAATCAGATTCACACAAAAGGCCATCAGAACCAATGTGCTTTTCTTGAACCCATCCCATAGGAAATGACTGTTTGAGGTTACACTTACACTTTTACTGTTTATCAAAGCATAATCAAGGCCATAGATTAAACCAAAAGCAATCAGGGGTAATATAATACCCGTCATCAGACCAAATGAGAATGTGTTTTTCAGAATAACTTTTCCCTGTTTTTTTTGGAGTCTGCTATTATAAGACATTTAAAATTTATTTAAAATACTAATTATTTTATTTCCATAATGCAAAAGTATAAATGGGTTACAATTCGCTGAAATGATTCAGACTTGGAATTGCTTTGTACAAAGTCAGGTCGTGTTTTACAGGAACAATAGAAACATAATTGTTTTCCAGTGCCCATATATCTGAATCTTCGCCACTATCTCTGTATTCATACTTACCTGTAAGCCAGTAGTAAGGCCTTTGAAGGGGGTCTTTGCCTTCCACAAAATCCTCTATCCAATGTCCCTCTGCCTGCCGGCAGATTCTGATTCCTTTGATTTCATTAAAAGGTAATTTAGGTATATTCACGTTCAGCAGGTTAGTCTTTCCCATACCTTTGCTTAGGGCCGTACGGATGATATTCCTTACTATTTTAGCTGAGGCTGAAAAATCGGCATCTGCTGCAAAATCCATTAATGAAAAACCAATGGCAGGAATTCCTTCCATTGATGCTTCCATAGCGGCCGACATTGTCCCGGAATAAATGATATTTGAAGAGGCATTTGAGCCGTGGTTGATGCCTGAAAGACAAAGGTCAATATCTTTCCCCTTGAGAACAACATTTTTGGCAATCTTGATACAGTCGACAGGGGTTCCTGTACATTCATAGGCAATAATATCCTTGCCGAAAATGTCAGAACGGTGTATGCGGATAGGGTCTTCAATCGTTATAGAATGTCCCTGAGCAGATTGAGGGCTATTCGGTGCCACAACCACAATATTTCCGAATTCGCTGGCAACGTCCACCAAAGTACGGATTCCTGAGGCCGTGATGCCATCGTCGTTACTAATAAGTATTGTTGGTTTTTTATTCATTGTAATTTACAAGTTTTTCCTTTTCATTTATTTTATTCTCAGCAATTTAATTTTGCGTTCGTTCTCTC
Organism: uncultured Aureispira sp.; assembly: GCA_905480075.1. Taxonomy (GTDB): domain Bacteria; phylum Bacteroidota; class Bacteroidia; order Chitinophagales; family Saprospiraceae; genus Aureispira. Next base: position 10,129 of record CAJQOX010000370.1, read on the forward strand.
CCCATTGCAATCTGTAATAAACGACATTTTCATTAATCTCATCAATTTTAAAAACAAGTGTTCCATTTCCTTGTCTTTTGTGAATGAGCAGAGTAGAATCATTTGATATTTCCCAGGTATCCCAGTTTTCTTTGGTCAGCAAAACATCGGGAATGTAAACATGGCCATCTTCCTGATATCTGATTCTTGTGTTTTGAACAGGAGGGGGAGGCATATTATAATTTCGTTTGAATTCCAGAGAATCCTCAATCCAGTCACCAATCAGAATGTTTCTTATTTCCTCCATCCTTGCTGTGGCGACAGTCTTTGGCTTATCTGTAGTTTCCTCCTCTGAACTAATAAGATCTGTGGTGTTATTTTCAGTGGCGTCCGAACCTTCAGAACTGTCACAGGCTAAAATCAGAACAGAAAAAAGCAACAGGAGTAGAATTATCTTTGTCATATGAAATAAATAGTTGAAATTATCATGATGTTTTGAAAAAAATAAATTTTATACTGAATTGCAAAGGTAGAAAATAGCTAAAGAAATGGAGGGATTGTTCGATGTTTTTTAGCTCTGCATGAAAGATATAGTTGTTTTTGTTACAACATCTTAGACATCAGGTGCTCGTCAATATATTTATCTCCTATTTTTATTGATTTCAGTTTGGTGCCCTCAACAACAAATCCTCTTTTTTTATACAGGGCGATAGCCCCTTCATTATGTGTCATCACTTCAAGTTCCATCCGGACTATTCCCAGTTGCTTAGCCTGAACTTCAATAGATTCCATCAATGCATTTCCTATTCCCATGCCCCAAAAATCTTTGGCAACTCCCAGTCCTACATTCATACAGTGTTTAACCCTGCTTCCTGTTCCCCTTCTCCAGAATGCACCGATATGTCCTATCAGCCCGTTCTTTGTAGATGCGACCATTATCAGCTGTCTTCCCGATTTGAGTGAGGATAGAATCTGCATTTGTGTAGGACGGGGGTCGGTCGGGGCAGAACCCAAAAAATCTGTTTCACTGTCTATATATTTGGTCAGTGCCATAAATTCGTAGATATCTTTTGTGGTCAGCGTACGAATAGTGTAGTCCATAAATTGTTTAATTGTTTTACTTTACTAAATAATCCTGCTTCTCAAATCTTTTTTATTCATCGTCCAGATCTTCAAAATTAATAAATTTAAGAGAAGCTTTAAGTTTTCTGCTAAAATAATGTTTTAAAAAAAACTAAAAAATAGTATAAAAATGAATCATTGACGTTCTTTGGTCCTGAGATATATAAATAGAATGATCGGATTCTAAATTAATGTAGTTGGAAGAATTTCTTTTGCTTGTTTTTTTTTACATTTGGCAGGATTGTTATATCGTTGAAAAATATCAGAATTCATGCTTAATAAATCATTATTTCATACTTTCTTTATATTACTGCTTTGTTTCTCTGTTCTTAATGCACAGAATGACAAAAATAACCAAACTGTCAATGTCCGAATTGTTAGCTGGAACATTCAGATGTTGCCCAATTCCCTTGGGGTTTTCTCTAAGGCATTGCGAAAGAAACAAAGAGTCCGGGAACCCTGGATTTCTGAACATTGTAATAATAATGGATATGATGTTATCATCTTTCAGGAGGTTTTCGACCTGGATATCAAAAGAAAATTAAAAAAGCGCCTTAAAGATAATTACCCCTATCAGATAAATACCAAAACCCAATGCGGTAGATTGACAAGTAATGGTATATTTATCATCAGCAGGCATCCTGTGAAATATGTCGACCATGTAATTTACGATAAAGGAGCACATGAGGATGGATGGGCTGCAAAGGGTTGCACCTTGGTGGAAGTAGAGAAAGAGGGGCTCAGATTTCAGGTGGCAGGAACGCATCTTCAGTCAGGTGACTCCGATGCTGCTGTACATCACCGGGATTTGCAGTTTCAGAATATCAGAAACCTGCTTGACAGTAATTTTGTTGACAAGGTTCCGGTTTTTGTTGCAGGGGATATGAATACTCGTAAATCCAATGTAGAAAAATATGAAATGATGCTGAAAGTTATAGGGGTCAGCGATTTTCCTATTAATGAAAAGGAACCTTTTACGATCGATGGGAAAAATTCCTGGAATAAACACAGCAAAGGTATTCAGCTCGATTATATATTGTTGAATGAGAGAAATAGTTCAAGCAAAATAATAGAACAGAAGGTATTAAGGGAAAAACATGATTGGAAAGGGGAGGAAACCGACCTTTCTGACCACTACGGTGTGGTCAGTGATGTTTTAATTGTTAATTGATCTATTTAACTATTCTATCAGGAACTATAAAATATTAATTGTATAAATGATCATTTTCCGGATTTGTCTTTTTTTGTTATTTGTATACTTGCTTATCTGCCTGATTGCTTATTTCTTGCAGGAAAGTCTCATCTTTCACCCCGACAAATTAGCCGGGGATTTTGTCTTTGATTTCGATGGAGATTTTGATGAAATATTTTTGGAATTACCGGATGGTATAAAATTACATGCCTTACATTTCAAAGCAGAGAAGGCAAAAGGTATTGTCTTTTATGTTCATGGTAATGCAGGGTCAATGCAGGATTGGGGACATCTTTATGATTTGTACATAGATTTGGGGTATGATTTGTTGATGTTTGATTATCGTGGATTTGGAAAAAGTGAAGGAAAGATTCATTCTCAGCAGCAGTTTTATGATGACGTTCAGGCAGTCTATGATTATATAAAGACTATTTTTGACGAGCAACACATTATAATTCAAAGTTTTTCTATAGGTACAGCTGCTGCTGTAAAAGTAGCACATGAAAACAAGGCTTCTATGCTTTTGTTAAAAGCCCCGTATTACAGTCTGATACACCTTATAAAATCACGATACTTTTTTCTGCCTGCCACTATTTTGAAATATAAGTTTATGACTGCTGAAATGCTCAAAAATGTAACGATACCTATTACCGTTTTTCATGGGACCACCGATGAGTTGATTCCCTTTTCAAATGCGCAGAAACTAAAAGATGAAATTCCGGCGATTGATTTTGTGGCTGTACCCGGTTGTCTGCATAATGACTTGCCTTATACTGCGATATATAAAAACAAAATGAAGGAGCTATTAAAATAAAAAATGGAAAAACTGGAGGATGAATTACTTGATGATGGTGGAATAAAGGATAAGGAAGTTAAAGAAACAGACCAGGATTACAAGTGGGGAACTCTTCTGATAATAAGTTCATGTTTTTTTTTACTATTGACTTTTCTTCTCGGAGTTGTTCTGTTGTATTTCAATCTGATAATTACCTCTGCAGGGATTTTTAAAGTGTTGAAATCAAAAGAAGATACTCCTTCCAAAATTTTATCATCAATAATTGGGAGTGCATTAATTCTATTTATGTTGTTGTTGATTATGAGTTGAATCAAGGTAATTCAAACTTCCTTTTAAGCGTAAAACTCTGTCCAAGATATACTTCCCGGACTTTTTCATCATTTGCGAGCACCTCGGATGTCCCCTCCCTGAATATACTGCCGTCAACCATAATATAGGAACGGTCGGTAATCGACAGGGTCTGTTCCACACTGTGGTCGGTAATCAGAATACCGATGTTTTGCATCTTGAGTTTATAAACTATAGATTGTATATCTTCTACAGCAATAGGGTCTATTCCGGCAAAGGGCTCGTCCAATAAAATAAATTTAGGATTAACAGCCAAAGACCTTGCAATCTCTGTGCGGCGTCTTTCTCCACCTGAAAGAGTATCTCCTTTACTTTTTCTTACTTTGTGAAGGCTGAACTCGTCTAACAGAAATTCCAGTTTTTCTTTTTGTACCTTTTTCGAGTGTTTGGTCATCTCTAAAACAGCACTGATATTGTCTTCGACAGATAATTTCCTGAAAATAGATGACTCCTGAGGCAGATAGCCAATCCCCATTTTTGCTCGTTTAAACATAGGCAGACCTGTAATGTCATTGTTGTCCAGAAACACCCGGCCTTTCAAAGGGCTTACAAAACCTACTGTCATATAAAAAGTAGTGGTTTTTCCAGCACCATTAGGGCCTAAAAGACCAATTATCTCCCCCTGTTCAACCTGTAGCGATACATCTTTTACCACGGTTCGGGCACCATATTTTTTATAAAGATTTTCAGCCCTCAGCTGCATAAGTTTAAAGTTTAAACCAGTTAAAAGTCAAGTGCAAAGCTATAAAAAATTGCAAAATAAAAGGAGAAAATGTATTAAAGATTAGAGGCAAGCAAGAGGTTTAAATCGGTATACTTTACATTGAAAAAATTGCTGAGGTATTTATTTGTCAGGCAGCCTTTGTACATATAGATGCCATTACGGAAACCTGAAGAGGAATGTAATAGTGCTTCAATTCCCTGTGTGCCACCTGCTTCCAGAAAAAACGGAGTAAGGATATTGCTGATAGCCTTGGAACTTGTCTGAGGTATCCGGGCCACTATATTCGGGACACAATAATGAATTACATCATATTCTACAAAGGTAGGATTATCATGTGTCGTCATTTTTGAAGTAGCAAAACAACCCCCCTGATCGATACTGACATCTATGATGATTGCACCGGGTTTCATTCTTTTTACCATGTCTTCACTTACTATTACAGGAGTACGACCGATTTTAGAGTGAATAGCCCCGATAACTACATCTGCATCTGACAGTTCTTTCTCCAGTTCGGGAGAATTGAAAGTTCCGGTGTATAATTTGGTATGCAATCCATTCTGCAATCGCATGAGTTTACGGATTTTATTGTCAAACACCCTCACCTCTGCACCGAAACCCAAAGCAACTTTAGTAGCGACCTCGGCAACAACTCCGGCTCCAAGAATAACAACTTTTGCAGGAGGGACCCCTGAAATTCCTCCAAGTAAAGTTCCTTGTCCGCCATTTGTCTTGGACATCAGTTCAGCTGCTGTCTGCATCGCATTGATGCCGGCCATTTCTGACATCATTCTCACAAAAGGAAACATGCCTGATTGATCTTTCATGTATTCCATTGCCATAGCCGTTACACGCTTTTTCTTTAAACGGTAAATATATTCTTCTGATAGGGAAGGAAGGTGAATAGGTGATATGATGAACTGCCCGGGATGGCAGAGGTCAATTTCATTAAGGTCAGGTGGTGCTACCTTTAGAATGACATGTGCATTGAAAACCATTTCAGTACTGTAGGCAATCTGTGCCCCGGCTTCAGAATAATCGAGATCCATAAATGAGGACTCTTCGCCAGCCCCGGCTTCCACTACTACTCTGTGCCCGGAATTTGTAAGCGTTTTTACCGCAGAAGGTGTCAATGCTATCCTGTTTTCCTGAAATGAGGTTTCTTTGGGAATGCCAATAAATAATTTTTCTTTTTTATGTGGAATTTCCAAACATTCTTCCTGTGGTAACAACATACTGTGAGTAAGACTGGAGGGAATATTTATTTTTCTCTTTTCCATGAAGGTTTTAATTTGCCCAAAGAATAATTATACTATCGTGTTGTCAGAATTTTATAAGATATTAATCATTTAAGGATGAAAATAACTGAAACTGAAAATTATTATTGTCCCAGATAAAATTAGCGCGTTTCTCAATTAAAATCATCCTTTTGTTATTGTAATTGAAAAATAATATATGTTTAAGAAAATATCTAAAAGTTGTAAAGCTCAAAAGACGGAGAAAAGTCAATGGGCTGATATCTGTAAAGCATTAAATATCTATTTGTTAGAGGGGAATGCAAAAAGAATATTCATCTTTGTTTTATAAGAGGGGGTAATCTTAAGTTTCCTAATATAATGAACTATTTTGACTTCGGTCTTATAAATTCAGTTTTTTGCTTAGAATTAACAAAAATTATCTGATTTATTGAACATTTATTAAAGAATTCACTGTTTTAAAACTTTTTGAAACAAAAAAATCACTATCTTTGTATTGTTGTTTTGA
>CAJQOX010000371.1 GCA_905480075.1 uncultured Aureispira sp.
TACTGGACGAATCCTTAGATCAGAACAACATATTAATTGACAGATATGTTGACAATAGCATCAAAGAAATGGAGGGTTTGTCTGAAATCAAAGTTCAGTACAAACCGCTTGTTGCAAAAGCAAAAGAGTTCAGGCTTATGGTTGAAAAGTTTAATTTTTATATCGACAGCCTGAGAAAACAACTCATTGAAAAGTCCGGCGGGCCCTTTACTCATGATGATGAAATAGTAAAAACATACCCTGCCTTTTTACATAAGCCCCAAAAACCTCAGGATATCAGGATTCCATACAGCATTTTCGTTTCAGATAGTCAGAAAGGGACTCAGAAAGGCTTTCCTTTTGAAACAAAGATGTTGGAATTAAAAAAGAACTACCTTGATCAAATAAGTAAATTCTGGAATAAGGATGCAATAAAGGGAACGATCTTTCAGGATACTTCGAGACGTTCTGCTACTATTGCTTTGATTGAAAATGAATTACCGCTTTCAGAGTTTGGAAATTATTTAGCTCAGGCAAATATAAATAATACCGCTGTAGCAGAGACCTATACCTTACTCCGTAAAATTCAAAACGAAGGGAAGCTATCTCTCTTGGTTATAGTGGATTTCCTTTCAGGACAAATGGGATGGCTGAATTACGATTGTTTTGACTATCCTGTTTTGTTTTCTTCTCCACAGAAAGAAATCATCAGACTTGGCGAAGTTTTCAAAACTCATCTGGTATGTGGTAATTTTTATTCAGGAAGAGATTTTTCGCTTTCTGTAGATGGAAAAACAGCTATAGTGAAAAATGGAGTAGCGAAATATTCAGTTGAACCCCAAAAAAAAGGCGAAAATAAATTTATGGCAACACTGACTTTTATTAATCCTGAAACCCAAAAAAGGGATACCCTGAAAAAAGAAATAGCTTTTGAGGCTGCCGACAATTAAATTTAAAAATTGAAAGATGAAAAATATTTTTAATTATATCTGTGTTACTCTGTTTTTACTTTGTTTGCCTGGTTGTTCTAAGAATGGCCTTAACAGCGCTGAAGTTGACGTTTTTATGAAACTAAACTTTAGTCTCAAAGAAAATAATATGGTCCTGAACTATATTAATAATGAAAGTATTGAAAAACTGGAGGAAAGGGCTTCCTCTTTTATTCATTTTAAACCTGTAGTGGAAGTAGTGAACAAAAGCAGGAAGGCTTCCGAAAATTTTCTTCGCTTTATGGATGACCTGAATGAAGAAATTATAGAGGTTTCCGGTGGCTGCTATTCAAAAAAAGAAGCAGTGGAATCAGAAAAGCCGTTCTTGAATGGCTACCCTAAAGGAGTTTGCAATACAAAGATTCCTCGTCAGATTTTATGGGAAGGAGAGGATCCTCAAGCTGATTCGATTGATCATAAATTAATGGAATTGAAAAAATACTATTTGCTTTTATTCAATGGACTGTGGGATAATAATGAAATAAAAAACTCTTCTTTTTCCGATATTGCTAAAAGGGATAGTTTATTGGGTGAATTAGAAGGGATTTTGACAGCATCCTGTACCGATAATATTAAGGAGTCCGGAATAGTGCCTGATAATTTATCGGTCGCTGCAATAATGGCTCTTTTCAGAAAGATACAGAATGATATTTTACGTTCGGAAGCTGCCTTTATGGCTTTTATTAATAAACAAATTGATAAAGAATCAAAGAATCATAAATATCTTATGTTAGATATGCCTCAACGATCTTTGATAAAAAAAGGGACGTCCTATAATTCTGAGATCAGACTTGTGAAATATGTTAATCCTCAAGAGGGAGACCTCTCTGTTTCTGTGAACGGGAAACAATTACCGATATTCGAAGGACAGGCTTATTATGAATGTAAACCCGGAAGTACCGGAACTAAAAAGTTTACTGCTGAATTGTCGATAAGAAATATTCTTACTGGTAAACTCGAAACACTGAAAACCGATTTTAAATATGAGGTTCTGCATAATGAATAAGCTGAGATATCCAGATATTTTAGTCACAACTCATCTCTGAATATTAGTGAACTGCCAATATCATTTGTCAGCCTTGTTATTCGTTATTTCCTGTCAAATGTTTTCATTTTCTTTTTTGAAATATAATAGCCTATTAAAAACAGGGAGACCGTTGATATTGCAAGACTGATATCCGCTACCGGAAACAAGCCTTTTTCAATGTTGAACACCAAACAAATCAGTCTGCCTGAAAGCTTTGTAAATTCAGTGATGAGAATGGTATAACACAATAAAAAGAAATAGTAGACTAAAACGATTGTCAAACCGCTGACTTTTTTGATTTTTCCGCCAAAAGATTTTTTCCTGAAAACGAAATAGAAGTTTTTAATTAAATTAAAGAGTGTCCAATCTTTTAACTGTTCGATCAATTGACAAGTTATGATAAAAAAGATAGAAGCAAAGCCAAATAAATAGGTGGGGCATAAATACAAAAAAAACATTTCTTTGCTTACCAAAGGCATGTATCTGCTGTTGTCATCTATGCCGAAATCAAGAGGAAAGCAGTAAAATCTTAGTCCAAACCAAAGAAGCAGACACATAAAAGCACCCGCAATAAAGATTCGGGGAAGTTTATGGTAGTTGTTTTTAAGCTTCAATTCCCTTTGAAACTGATCGTCGAGTAAGTTTTGAGGCACTTTTTCAGCTTGTTTGGTTAGTAATAATAAATATAGGCCTAATTAGTTGTTTTCTGTAGACCCCAGAAAGATTGAATGAAATAAGTCTGATTTTATTTTCAAGGAAGGAATATAATTTAGTAATTTTTGCTTGTAAACAGCAATCAGATGTTCATTATTTAAAAAATTAAATGATTGAAAATCTGTTAATCCTCCCATACAATCAATCCTTATCAATTCATTTTTAATTTCGACAATCAGCGTCAGCGATGTGCAATAGTGCTACAGCGTAGCAGACCTCAGCAGCTTTTTCAGCTGCTGAGGGCCGAGCGACAGCGAGCTGTGAAACGTAGCGCCCGGACGCCCCAAAAATATTTATCAGACTTCCTTCTGACTAATTAAGTACTGAAATCTGTTCATTCTATGCTATTCATTGAACAATAAAAAGGTATAGCTACTTTTTTTTTATGTATATTTGTGGCCGGATTATTTAATTACTGAATTATAAGATGAATAAACTGATTATAGGTACAAGAGGAAGCAAACTTGCCTTGTGGCAGGCTTACTACACACAAGACAGATTAAAGGCGATAGGGGTAGAGTCCGAACTGAAGATCATTCAGACCAAAGGAGATAAGATTCAACACCTCAGCTTTGATAAAATTGAAGGCAAGGGCTTTTTTACCAAGGAAATCGAAGACGCCCTGCTAAGGGATGAGGTGCACCTTGCCGTGCACTCTATGAAGGATATGCCGACTACGCAACCTGAAGGCCTATGCCTCGCTGCAATTTCCTACCGAGAAGACCCCGCCGATTGCCTGGTCATCCGAAAAGATATTGCAGACGAAAATCAGATATTGAAACTGCCCCAAAATCCTGTGGTGGGAACTTCCTCGGCAAGAAGAAAGGCCCTAATCAAGGAAGTACGCCCGGATGTATCGCTCAAAGATATCCGTGGGAATGTACCTACCCGGCTGCAAAAACTCAGAGAAGGACAGTTCGATGCTATTATCCTCGCTATGGCGGGTATTAAAAGACTGGAACTCGATATGAGCGATTTCGAAAGTATCCGCCTCGACCCCAAAGAGTTTGTTCCGGCACCGGCACAGGGTGTCCTTGCCTGGCAGACCAAAACGGAGAATATGGAGGTCCGGAGGATCTTGCGCAGAATTCACGACGCTGAAGTGTTGAGATGCACCAATGTGGAAAGAAAGGTGCTGAAGCTTCTCGATGGGGGCTGCCACCTGCCGCTTGGTGTCTATTGCGAAGTAGACAGCCTTGGCTATTTTCATGTCAGTAGTATTTTGTCCGGAGGGCTCGGTCAGGAACTTAACAGGGTGAACCTCTCTTCCAGTACTTCACTCAATCTGGCCGAACAGCTGCATGAAAGGCTGATCGAAGATGTTAAACTCTGATAAGGATGAAAAATGTATTTATCTCCAGAAATTTAAGGGCAGATTCTGAATTTAATCATTTGCTGAAAGATAAGGCAACAGTTACAGGACGTTCTTTGCTGGAATTTCAGGCAGTGGATTTTGTCAGAATTCCCGATGCAGATTGCTTGTTTTTTTATAGCAAAAATGCCATAAAATATTGCCTGTCTCAACTAAGTGTACTCGATTATTTGCCTAAAATTGCGGTAATGGGAAAGGCTTCGGCTGAATACCTGAATTTAAATTATAATATTAAAGCAGATTTTATTGGTACAGGGGAACCCCTTTCTACTTCCATTCAGTTTCTGGATTTTATAAAAGATCAAAGGGTAGTCTTTGTACAGGCAAAAAATTCCAGACGATCTATACAGAAACTCGTTGACTTTAATGCTACGGATCTTATTGTTTATGATAACTTTGCCATAACGGATTTTGCATTGCCTGCCTCAGATATTCTGGTATTTACAAGCCCGATGAATGCAGAGGCATACTTTAGCAAATATTCGTACCTTGCTAATCAAAATATAATTGCTATTGGAGAAACAACTGCCGGTTCTCTTAAAAAGAAAGGGCTGATTGGTATCATTATTGCGAAAGAAGCCAACGAAAAGGCATTGGCTGATGCCTGCCTTACTTTGCTTTGATTAAAATTGTTTATTATGTTTAAAGAAGAAAATAACCGATTGAATGCCAGCCTGAAATTTAAAGATTTTGTGGCGGCTTTTGCCTTTATGACCGAAGTAGCTTTCTGGGCGGAGAAAATGAACCACCATCCCAATTGGTCGAACGTATATAATACCGTGTTGATACAACTGACTACCCACGATGCCGGAAATACAGTAACCGAAAAAGACCTGAAACTGGCTGGGAAAATTGAAGAGCTTTATAAAAAGTATACTTAAATCAATGGAATCCATACTTAAATATTTCCCGGACCTCAGCGATCTTCAGATCAGTCAGCTGACTCAGCTCGGACCGCTCTATAAAGACTGGAACAGCAAAATTAACGTGGTCTCCCGAAAGGATATCGATAATATCTATCCGCATCATATTCTACACTCTATGGGCCTTGCCAAGATTTTTCAGTTCAATTCAGGAGCAGAAATCCTGGATTTAGGTACAGGGGGAGGTCTGCCCGGCATTCCTTTGGCGATCCTGTTTCCCGAAGTGAATTTTCTGCTGGTAGACTCAATAGGCAAAAAAATAAAGGTGACACAGGAGATTGCGGATGCTGTCGGTCTGAAAAATGTGAAATGCAAACAAATAAGGGCAGAGGAACTGAATCAGAAATTTGACTTTGTAATAACCCGTGCCGTGGCAGTCCTCCCCAAATTGGTCAACTGGACCCGCAAAATAATAAGAGTACATCACAAGCACCCGATCCCCAATGGAATATGGGCACTCAAAGGCATAGACCGTGCTGCCGAAGAAGTTGAAAACCTTGGTAAAAGGGCCTATGCAGAAATTTATCCTATGTCGGAATTCTTTGAGGAGGATTTCTTTGAAACTAAATGCGTGGTTTATGTGCAGAAATGACCTGCTACATCATCATAATCAGACTAAGCGCCATCACGCCCATACCCAATACCACTCCGTATATCGACAAATGATGTTCGCCGTACTCCTCTGCAGCAGGCAGCAGCTGATCGAGTGATATGAACACCATCACCCCGGCTACTCCGGAAAGCAATAAGCCCATAATCGTCTGATTCAGATAGGGCATAAGGATCAAATATCCAATAATGGCACCCAAAGGTTCTACTACTCCAGAAAGAAAAGAGTACAAAAATGCTTTCTTCCGGTCTCCGGTAGCAAAATATATAGGCATTGATACGGCTATCCCTTCCGGGATGTTGTGAATAGCGATCGCCATAGCAATGGTCATCCCTAAATTTGGGTCATCCAAAGCAGCAACAAAGGTAGCTATCCCCTCAGGAAAATTGTGAATTGCCAGCGCCAAAGCGGTCAAAATTCCAATCCGCATTAATTTTTCAGGGTTATGAACTTCACCCTCAGTTTCTGTTTTCTCCTTTTGTTTTTTGAACTGTGTGTTGGCAAATTCATGAGGATTCTCGGCAGAGGGTATCAGCTTATCTATAATTCCCACTATAAACATACCGACAAAAAAGGCAAGAACACCATAGGTTGTTCCAATTCTTTCATCCCCCCCGTACGCCTCCGTTAGTTTATGGATAGCCTCCGGAAAAATTTCCATAAAGGATACATACAACATCACTCCGGCAGCAAAACCCATGGCAAAGGTCAGTATTTTTGTGCTTCTTTCTTTTACAAAAAATGCTATAACACTACCAATACCTGTTGCCAAACCTGCTAAAATGGTCAGCATAAATGCCATTTGTACATTCTCTTCCATTGCTTATATTGTCTTTCTGTTTTCTGTATTCTGATAAAATAAGAGAGCGGACTGTAATTTTTTTTGCTGTCTCTTAATTTATTTTTAGACAAATCTAAAAGTATTTGGCAGGGAACACAAAAAAAAGGAGTGTAATTATTGAATTACCTCCTTTTTATACTCCTTATCAGTTTTATTGCTGTTTCATGATACCAACAATTAAGTGCTGATTAATATCTATTTTATCACTTTTCAATTGCTGATTCAGGGAATAAATTTCAGGTAAACTTAAATTATATTCTTTGGCAATGCTATACAGGGTTTGCCCTTGTTGTGCCAGGTGTATTATTATTTTGCTTTGGCTAATTTCGTCTATTTTTATGATAGGATAACGGGTTTTGACCGGGGTTTTTTCTTCGTCAATCACCTTTATCTTTTGGTTGACGTAAATTTTGTAATCCTTCAGACCGTTGATGTCAATTAACCTGTTTATGGAAATATTGAATTTTTTGGAAATAACGTATAGGTTATCCTGATATCTTGTGGTATAAAAACCCTTTGTGGTTTCTACAGAAGATTGAGGGATTATTTGATCTTTTGATGAATACAAAGTTGATTTTTGGGTTTTTGTAAGGTATCCCGGAGGGGGAGGAATACCCGACCTGCTTTTAGATTCAATAAGCAGTCTGTCCCTTTCTGATGAAAAACTGTTTTCTTCTACAGGTTTTTTCTTTGCAGGGGCTGATGAAACAAGCATTGTGGTAGGGGCAATATCTATCCCGGTAGTGAAATTGCCGCAACGTTGACTGATAAAGTCGTCAATTGGCAAATCATTGATGCTGACAAGTTCTAACTGTTCTTTTTCCTGATAAAATTGTCCTGCACCCAATCCGGGAATAATACTGATTTGAAGTATTTCATCCTTATGACAATGCGGGATTACCTGAAATTTGTACCTGCCCAAACAATTAATACTGTCTTTTGCAGAATAAAAGATATTCTCATTTCTGTTAGACTCAGGATTTAAGACCTCCTGTGGGGAGGATTTGTCAATTCTGTAGTTAAAACTGAGTTCAGGACTGTGGTAATTAATTGTATCTGATGTCTCTGTAAGTGTTGAAACCTTTAGGATTTTATATAAGGCATATTTACCGTTCACTTCCACAACCATACAAGCTGTTTTAGATCGGCTGTTGATTTCATTCAGCATTTCTTCATTTATTTCACTGCTGTTGCTGCACATAAAGGGCATTACAGGAATCTCATTCAGAAGCTGAAAGTGGAGGACGTCAGGATTAACCCGGAATATTAATTTCTTTTCTTTTGAAAAAGACAGGTAATAATCAGTGTAAAATTTTTGTTGACCAATGTTTATTGAGTTGTATTGGAATTTCTGATAACAGGAAGGGTCGTAAAAAAAATAATAATCTGATTGTGCAACCATTGTAGTTGCGGGAATTAGCAGTAATGCTAAAATTAGTGTTCGTAGTTGATTTCTCATAAACAAATATTTGATTAAAATAAAATAATGAATTAAAAAATTCAATATCTGTATCTGTCTGATAATCCAATATTTGTCTTATTCTGTCTGTAATTTGTCTTAAAAGGATAAATGAAAGTTGTCTAAGCTTTATTTACCGGGGAGTACAAGGTATGATAAAATTATTTAAAATTTATTATAAAACGGTGATTTTAATAAATAAAAATAAACCAAAGCCAGCGAGAACCGCTCCTGCCAATCGTCTTACATATAAAAAATGATGTACCTTCAATTTGTTTCTGATGTGTTTGGCCAGATATATTTTTAAAACATCTGTTATAACCACTACGGTCATAACGGTGAAATACATAGCAAAGGTAGCACCTCCTGCATATTCTTTGTTAATAGCAAAGGCCATCAGTCCCATCCAGAACAATAAAGGAGTAGGGTTGATGGTGTTTATGAGAAAGCCCTGTGTGGTATAGGCAAAATAGGCGGCTTTGGAGACTTTGTGTGAATATTTTTTATTAAGAGAATCATCTTCAATTTGTGATTCGCCTTCATTAGTTAAATGAACAGACAGGTCTACTTTGTCCGAGACTTTGGTAGATACTGCCTTTGTGAAAAGAAGTCCGGCACCGAAGAGTATCAGAATACAGCCTCCGAAGGTACCACTGTACCAGATGAAAATCTCCTGTTTTTCGGGGTCTTTGATGATTTCTTCAACCCATGTAGCACCCCAGAATGCAAGGAAAATATACATCATATCGCCAATCCACTGCCCTAAAGCCAATGCAAAGGCAGCCCTGAATCCATGTTCCACACCAAGTTGTAACATAGTGAAAAAAATGGGGCCGACAAAAACACTCAATACCAATCCCGCAAGGAGACCTTCCAGCATCGCCTGTATTATCATTGTGTTATAATGGGTTTAATCAGTTGATAAATAATTGGTGATTATTTTATTCGCTATGTAAGATTAGCAGTTTTTGAGCAGAAAATTGAATAATTTATCCTTTTATTACATTCAGTCATGTTATTTATAAAGTTTATAAAATTGATCGAAATTTAATCCGCTGCCACCACAAACCATAATAAGAATAGATTCAGCCTTTGAAATAAGGTCCATGTTATTATAAACGGAAGCCAATGCTGCACCGCAAGCAGGTTCTACCAAATTTCCGGTCTCGTCCAAAAATAACCCACAGGCATTTATCGCCTCAGTGTCACTAACAGTATAGGATTTTACTTTATGTTTCAGTGCCAGTTCCAGGGCCCTTTTTGCTACCGATTTAGAAGCGAGTGAAGAGGCGATAGATTCTATTTTTTCCAATGTTACCAATTTTTTTGCTTCAACGGCCCTTTTCATAGATGCCGTACCATGGGTTTCTGCAGTTATTATTTTTGTTTTACTCCAATTATTGCGTTCAATGCCCTCTGCTATTCCACAGAAATAACCACCACCACCTACTGCCACCACCACAAGGTCCGGGGCTATCATCTGTTCAGCACATTCATCTATTGCGGTGGCGTTGCCGTCCCAGATTGTAGGATGGTCGAAGGGCGGGATATAAATCGTGTTTTTTTCTACTGTCAGATTCTGAGCGTATTTATTGCTTTCATCCCATACTTCTCCGTGTACAATAACATCGGCACCCAAGTTACTTAATTTTTGTTGCATCGGTTTTTTTGT
>CAJQOX010000372.1 GCA_905480075.1 uncultured Aureispira sp.
ATTCCAGATACATAAAATATAGATACAAACAAAAAACTGATTATAAATTAAGCTGCACCTCCAACTTAAATTATTCCGTAAGTCCCTTAAACACAGCATAAAGTTTAATTTAATTCCCTACACTGACCGATCAAAAACCAACCACCCTAAATTAACTTGATTTTTTATTAAGTAAACAACGGTATTAATCAGCCATCATCTAATAAGTTTATAAATATAACTTGAACCTTTGAAATTTATTTATCGTGAAACCTTTTTCTTTAAGGGGTTCATTGATAATATCTTAGGGTTATCCTGAGTTTAAATCTTCTTCCAATCAATATCTTCTATCAATTCATCAAAGAATTCTTCATATTCAACCAGTTTCTGTGGTGAATCGTTCCTGTTCCAGATAGTTTTTTTACCCGTTGCTGTTTTAACCATTGTTATACAAACAGGAAAATCAATGATGCCTAAGCCCCTGACAGGGTATTTGATATTGAAATTCATGTAATCCACCTCCTCTGCCTTTTTCAGGATCATGTTCACAGTATCTTTCGACACCCTTGCCCTGTGAATACCGATATGTTCCACATTCCTTTTACCATCGTAAATCAGCAGACCGTCGGAGAATACCTTTACCTTATAATAAGGGCAGTTGCCATAACAAGTAGTGCGGGCCAGGGAGGCCACTTCTTCGTTCTGCTGCTGTGCGAAGGTGTCGGCAGCTAGCAGTATACAAGTCACAAAAAGAAATGTTTTTATAATCATTGTCCTATTCACTTTATATTTTCAGGTTTGGGTCTGTTTCTTCAGGAGATTCCTTTATCAAATCATCCGGAAAATCGGGGATGTCAAATTCCTGGAAATCCATTTCAGGTTTTTTCTTTACATCTGATGTTTTTACTTCCTGACTATCGTAATATGCATCTCTTATCTTGTCATTATTAAAGGTAAGGCTTGTGTTGTTTTTGCCGAAATTTACATCTACTCCCACCGGACTCATCAGTTCATTCATCAGCAGGCTAAGTCTTGCATCCAAGTCTTTAGAATCTGCACCATTCACCAGGTCCTGTTTTAATTGCATCAGTTTTACAGTGGATTTCATTCTTTCAGCAGCATCATCCTGCGTGTTTTTCTGTTTTATGGCAGCAATCTTATCCATCATTTTTACTTTGGCAGCCTCCTCCCTTGCCCGGACCATATCGCGGGCAGAACCACTGATGAAAGTCTCGAGAGCCTCTACCAGTGAATTCAGTATTTTATGTACAACTCTAGCTGAAAAACCTCCCAGGAATGCCAGCAAGGGTTTGTAGGTGATAAATGCACCCAGTTCATTCGCTGTTTCCTGTGAATTCTCAGGATTGATTATTTCAGGGGAGACAAAAATAAATTGTGCCAGTATGACGCCCGAAACAATACCAAGAAAAAATCGGATCCAGTAAATAGAATCATACTTTGGGTCATAGGAATTCTTCGAAATGTACTTGTAGACCTCAAATAAAGCATAAAAACAGGAACCCAGGGCAGCAATGCAAACGATAACCAACTCATTGAAAATGAATTTAAGTCCGTCATAGGATAAAATGTCTCCATTGACAGTATAAGAGTCTACTCCGTTAACACCTTGAGTATAAAATAAACTGAGAAAGGTAATCAGGCATAAAAGAGTAATTACATTGAGCCTTCTTACTAGTGGGACCGGGCCAAGAAATCCGAATAGTCCCTTCTTCTTGTGCTTCTCCATCAGAAAAACGGTGGCAGGGGAGGCAGGGGCAATTACTTTGGCAAGTTCATGGTGTATTTCACCTATCAGCGAATAATTAAGAGAGAGCGGATCAATTTTTTTGGCACCGTTTTTTAATTCCTGCTCCATGTCATACACAATTGCCTGTAGGTCTCCGAGCTGTGCAATTATATGCGGAGGAACTAACCTGCCTTGTGATTGTGCATAATGCAACATCATCTCACACTCTTCAATTCCTTTCAATTTAGGTTGCAGGGCTTTAATTTTTATTAGCTCTATTGTGTTTTTTTTTGCCATAATTCACTTTTCTTTCTCCCCGGTACCTGTTTTGGGGCCCTTATATATTAATAATGGGTAAATATATTAAAATTAATGAATTTAATAAATCTAAAAGTTCTTTATTCTAAAATAAAACCTTACTTTTGCAGGACTAAAATATGATTTAGAATATCTTGATTAGTAATCAATACAAAATTAAATTAAAAAATGGCAATCTATTTAACAAAGGAAAAAACTGCTGAAATTTTTAAAGAGTACGCAGGTTCCGAAAAAAACACAGGTTCTACAGAAGGACAAATCGCTTTATTAACTTATCGCATTCAGAACCTTTCTGAACACCTTAACAAAAACAAAAAAGACCACTCAACAAGACATTCTTTGTTGAAGATGGTAGGACACAGACGTTCTTTACTGGGATATCTTGTCAAGAAAGATGTATTTAAATATCGTGAACTTATTAAGAAGCTGGAAATCAGAGATGTTCTCGGCAGAAATAAATAAGGATTAAAAATACTTTTGAAGTGCTTCCACAGGAAGCACTTTCTTTTTTATGGTACTATATATTGTACCGAACTCAGATGACATGATTTGTAAATGGCACTTCATGATTAATAATTATTCAAAATTTTAAATTTTTACCAACATGGGTAAACAAATTCCAACTACTGTATCGGCAACGATTGCAGGACAAGAGATTATTCTCGAAAGTGGCAAACTCGCCGCTTTAGCTGATGGTTCAGTTTTATTGAAATGCGGAAATATGTGGCTTTTGGCTACTGCAGTTTCTGCACTCGAAGCAAAACCCGGACAGGGTTTCTTCCCCTTAACTGTAGAATATCGTCAGAAATTTTCTGCCGCAGGACGTGTTCCCGGCAACTTTTTTAAACGCGAAGCAAGATTGTCAGACCCCGAAATTCTGGTCTGTAGATTGATAGACCGTGTTATCCGTCCTATTTTTCCTGATGGATACATGAACGAAACTCAAATTTTTGTCTCCCTTATTTCAGGTGACAAAGAGGTGCTTTCCGATGCTTATGCCGCACTTGCTGCTTCTGCAGCATTGATGGCCTCCGAGATTCCTTATGATATTCCGGTATCTGAAGCTCGTGTTGCTCGTATCGAGGGTGAATTTGTCGTTAACCCTTCAAGGACTGCACTCGAAAATGCTGATATGAACTTTCTTATCGGGGGTACACTCGATAACATCGTAATGGTGGAGGGAGAATCCGATCAGTGTTCTGAAGCTGATTTGATTGAAGCTATTAAAGTAGGACATGAAGCAATCAAGGAACAGTGTCAGTTACAAATAGATTTACGTGCCGCTCTTGGAATCACTGAAAACAGAGCTGTTAAAGAGGAGCCTACAAATGAAGAGTTAGAGGCTGAACTTATTGCCGCTACCACCGATAAAATTTATGCTGTTGCTTCTTCAGGTCTTGGTAAAAAAGAACGTAAAGATGGTTTTTCTGCTATTAAGGACGAATTTAAACAAGCCTTGCTGGAAAAACATGGTGAAGAATATTTGGAAGAAAACTCAAAATTCGTCAGCGAATATTTCTATCAGAATATGAAAAGAACTATCCGCGAAATGGTCATGGCTGATAAAACCCGACTTGATGGTCGTAAACCTGATCAGATAAGACCTATATGGTGTGAGGTTGATTCTCTTCCTTCTCCACATGGTTCTTCTGTTTTCAACAGAGGAGAAACTCAGGCACTTGCTACTGTAACCTTAGGTTCTAAACTAGATCAGCCTATGATTGATACGGCTATGGAACAACGATTTGAGAAGTTCTTCCTGCACTATACTTTCCCTCCCTTCTGTACAAACGAAACCAAAAGAATTGGTGGTGTTTCAAGAAGAGAAGTGGGGCATGGTAATCTGGCAAGACGTTCGCTCGCTCAGGTGCTTCCTGTAGATTATCCTTATACGGTGCGTGTCACTGCTGATGTACTCGAATCAAACGGTTCCTCTTCTATGGCCTCTGTTTGTTCTGGTTCTATGGCTCTTATGGATGCAGGTGTTCCTATTAAAGGTGCTGTTTCAGGTATCGCTATGGGATTGATCTCTGATGGTACACGTTCTGTTGTATTGTCTGATATCCTCGGTGATGAAGATCACTTAGGTGATATGGACTTTAAAGTTACTGGTACGGAAAAAGGTATTTGTGCCTGTCAGATGGACATCAAAATTGATGGCCTTGATTATGCACTGCTTGCTACTGCACTCGAACAGGCAAAAGCCGGACGTATGCATATCCTTGGTTTGATGAACGATACGATTCCTTCTCATAATGAGGAACTGAAACCACATGCACCTCGTATTGTCCGCTATGAAATTCCTTCTGATAAAATCGGTGCCGTTATCGGACCCGGTGGAAAAATTATTCAGGGTATTCAGGCGGAAACAGGGGCTACCATTACTATTGAAGAAGAAAATAATAAAGGTATTGTCTTCGTCTCAGGTGTAGGTAAAGAAACGGTTGATGCTGCATTGGCAATCATCAAAGGTATTGCTGCCGAAGCTGAAGTGAACGAAGTTTATGATGCTAAAGTTGTAAGTATTATGCCTTATGGCGCCTTTGTTGAGTTTATGCCCGGTAAAGAAGGCCTTTTGCATGTTTCTGAAATATCATGGACAAGAGTAGAGAATGTTGAAGATGCTCTTTCTGTGGGTGATAAGATTCAGGTTAAATTGTTGGCTATCGATGAACGTACCGGTAAATACAAGCTTTCACGCAAAGTACTGCTGGAAAAACCGGAAGGTTATGTCGAACGTCAGCGTAAACCTCGCAACGAGAGAGATGGAAAAAAGAAGTTTAACAAGTACAACAAAAATTAATTGTTATACTGATACTATACTTTTCTCGGGAAGTGCTTTATTGCACTTCCCGTTTTTTTTTGCCTTATAATCAATCGGGTTTTTAAATTGGGTTGAAATGTAATATAATTTTGAACCTTTTATATTCTAAAAAAACAATCGATAAATAAGATTACAAAGACTAAAAATAAGCCACTTTGTTTCATTTAAATAATTGATTATCATTATTTTAATTTTTTTTATTATCTGTGGCTGTTTCTATTTTATTTGTTTTTATTAATAATTAATTTGTCATTAAGTTTGGAACTTAAACTTTTTTTGAATTACATTTGTGTAAACAAAAGGAGAACATAAAATTATAAAACATAAATAATGCATACTAAACTAAATATTATTATTATCAATATTATTATTTCTCTGAATTAATTCAGGAGGTTTATCTATGCAAATTGCCATAATGCCTCCTGATTTTTCAGAAGGCATTTTTTTATTTTATAAACTAAAAATTATTATGCAAAACAGAACAATCAATCTTCAGAATATTATTGTGATTATTATTGTGATTTTCATTCAGATCGAGTGAGAACAGATTTTGTATGTAAATAGCCAAAATCCTTCTCACTTTAAAATCTGTGGGAAGGATTTTTTGATTTAAAGATTAATGTATTTTTTCAATTTAATAATTTCAATAACTCAAAGTAAAATCATCATCATGTATTTCGACGAAAACACAGTATTATTTTTAGACGGAAAATGGTTGAAGGCCGCAGAAACAAAAACCTCTCTATTTAATCAGACTTTGCACTACGGTAACGGAGTGTTTGAAGGTATTCGTGCTTATGAAACCGAACATGGTCCTGCAATTTTTAAAGCAAAGGAACATTTTGAACGCTTGCTTTTCTCTGCCGAGACAATGTATATTGACATGCCTTATAATGTTGATGAACTGATACAGTTAAGTTATGAATTGCTGGATAAAAATAATCTGCAAAATGCATACATTCGCCCTTTGGTATATTTTGGTGATGCGATGCACCTTACTCCTGGTGAAGAAGTACATGTCTTGCTTACTGCATGGGAATGGGACAAATTTCTGGGTGATAAACAATTGAATGTAATGACCTCTCCCTATCAGCGTCCGAACCCTAAAGCTTTTCATGTGGAAGCAAAGGTTACCGGCCATTATGCTAATTCTATCCTTGCCAGTACACATGCAAAACGCCAAGGCTATGACGAAGCATTATTGTTGGATATGAAAGGAAATGTTGCTGAAGGTCCCGGTGCTAATTTTTTCTATGAAAAAGACGGCAAACTTTTTACCTGCCCAAGTGGAAATATTTTACCAGGAATTACCAGGGCTACTATTTTTGAATTATGTGAACAATTCGAAATTGAATTGGAAGAAAGATTTTTTACCCCCGATGAAGTCAGAGGCGCAGATGCTGCATTTTTTGTTGGAACAGCAGTAGAAGTTGCCGGGATTGCCAGTCTTGACAAGGTGGATTTTAAACTGAAATGGGAAGAATCTCTCGGTTTTCAGTTGGCAAAGGCCTATCAAAGAGAGGTCCTTGAACTGGAACCGGTCTATATCTTTTAATCAACTTTTTAACTATTTTTCAATCCATTATATCATGAAACTCAATAAATTCAGTCAACAGGTTACGCAGGACCCTTCACAGCCTGCAGCACAGGCAATGTTACATGCGATAGGTCTCAGTGATGAGGACCTTCAAAAACCACAGGTAGGTGTTGTCAGTACAGGCTATGAAGGCAATCCCTGTAATATGCATCTTAACGACCTGGCAGTAAAAGTGAAGGAAGGTGTTCAATCCAATGAAGCTGTTGGCCTGATTTTTAATACTATTGGTGTCAGCGACGGAATTTCTATGGGTACGCCGGGGATGCGTTATTCTCTGCCTTCAAGAGAAATAATTGCTGATAGTATAGAAACGGTTGTGGAAGCAATGTCTTATGATGGTGTAATTGCTGTAGTGGGTTGTGATAAAAATATGCCGGGTGCCATGTTGGCTTTTTCACGATTGAACCGTCCTGCAATCCTGGTTTACGGAGGGTCGATAGCTAGTGGTTGTCATGCTGGTAAAAAATTGAATATTGTCTCTGCATTTGAAGCTTTGGGGGAAAAATTTGCCGGTACAATTTCAGAGGATGATTTTAAACAGGTAGTAAAAAAAGCTTGCCCCGGTGCAGGGTCTTGCGGGGGGATGTATACTGCCAATACGATGGCCTCGGCTATAGAAGCACTGGGTATCAGCCTTCCTTACTCTTCTTCCAATCCGGCTGTCAGCGAATATAAAAGTAAAGAATGCTATGAAGCGGGTAAAATGATGTATCAATTGCTTGAAAAAGACCTTAAGCCAAGGGATATTATGACCAAAGCGGCTTTTGAGAACGCGATGCGGCTTGTTACTGTTTTGGGAGGGTCAACCAATGCAGTATTACATTTATTGGCCATGGCACGTACGCTGAATCTTGATTTGACAATTGATGATTTTCAAAGAATCAGCGACAGTACGCCCTTTCTCGCTGACCTGAAACCCAGCGGAAAATATCTGATGGAAGATTTACATGAAATCGGTGGAGTTCCCGCTGTTATGAAGTATATGCTGGAAAATGATCTTTTGGATGGCAGTTGTATGACGATCACCGGAAAAACTGTCGCTGAAAACCTGGCGGAGGTGCCTTCCGTTTCCTTTGAACAAGATGTCCTCAGACCTCTAAGTAATCCTGTCAAGGAAACAGGGCATATCAGAATCCTTTATGGAAACCTGGCAGAAGAAGGGTCTGTGGCTAAAATAACTGGAAAGGAAGGTCTGTTTTTTGAAGGGTCTGCCAAAGTATTTAATTCTGAAAATGAAGCCAATGAGGCGATTGCTTCATCTATGGTAAAAAAAGGGGATGTCATTGTCATCCGTTATGTGGGACCTAAAGGTGGCCCGGGAATGCCGGAAATGCTCAAACCTACTTCGGCTATTATGGGGGCCGGTTTAGGCAAAGAGGTAGCACTGATTACCGATGGCAGATTTTCAGGTGGAACCCATGGCTTTGTAGTGGGTCATATTGCTCCTGAAGCTTTTGAAGGAGGATTGATTGCTTTGCTAAAGGATGGAGATCGGATAACACTCGATGCCAGAAATAATACAATTTCCGTAAACCTGTCGGATGAAGAAATTGAAAACAGGAGGTCTGAATGGCAAGCTCCTGAAATGAAAGCTAAAAGGGGGTATCTTTGGAAATATGCTCAAACGGTGTCTTCTGCATCTAAAGGTTGGACAACAGATATTGCCTGATTCTAAGAAATAATTAATCAATAAATTACCGGTGGACTCAGTCTGTAATTAAGGCCTCGTCCGGAAATCAATCAATAAAATAGAAATGAAGACTTTAATTGTAGAAAAAAAAGAAAATAATAAGGATAGTAAGCAAGTAATGTCAGGCGCAGAGGCAATAATAAATATTCTTTTGAAAGAAAAAGTAGATACGGTATTCGGTTATCCCGGGGGAGCGATAATGCCTGTTTATGATGCTATGTACGGCTACAGAAAAGAGCTCAGACATGTGTTGGCAAGGCATGAACAAGGAGCCACGCATGCTGCGCAAGGATATGCCAGGGTTTCAGGTAAAACAGGGGTTTGTCTCGCTACGTCTGGCCCCGGTGCGACCAACCTCATAACGGGTCTTGCTGATGCCTTGATCGATTCCACTCCTTTGGTTTGTATTACCGGACAGGTTCATTCTTCTTTGTTGGGAACGGATGCCTTTCAGGAAACCGATGTAGTAGGAATTTCTATGCCCGTAACAAAATGGAATTGCCAGGTTACCAAGGCTGCTGATATACCTAAGGTTCTTGCTAAAGCTTTTTTTATTGCTGCTTCCGGTCGACCAGGGCCGGTATTGGTAGATATTACGAAAGATGCTCAGTTTGAAATGCTGGAATTTGACTATAGGGCTTGTAAAAAAATCAGATCTTATATACCGCAGCCCCCCAAAGATGATAATCAACTAAAATTAGCAGCAGAGCTGATAAGTAAATCAAAAAAACCGTTGGTATTGGTAGGGCAGGGGGTAATCCTTGCTGAAGCAGAAAATGAATTGGTGCAATTTCTGGAGAAAACAGGTGCCCCTGCTGCCTGGACTTTGTTAGGCCTTTCTGCGCTCCCTACAGAACATTACCTTAACGTAGGGATGTTGGGAATGCATGGCAATTATGCTCCTAATGTAAAAACAAATGAATGTGATGTCTTGATTGCTATTGGGATGCGTTTCGATGACAGAGTAACCGGAAACCTGAAACATTATGCCAAACAAGCTAAAGTCATTCATCTGGAAATAGACCCTTCTGAAATCAGTAAAAATGTCTATGCGCATGTGCCTGTACCCGGAGATGCAAAGGAAAGTCTGAAATCTTTAATTGAATTGGTAAAACCGACTGTTCATTCTGAATGGCTGCAAAGTTTCAGGGATCTTGAAAAAATAGAAAACAAAAAAGTAATGCAAGCACAATTATTCCCTGAGCAGGAAGAATTGTCAATGGCTGAAGTTGTACGTATTGTTTCTCAATCTACTGATAATGATGCTGTTTTGGTTACAGATGTAGGGCAGCATCAGATGGTCGCCTCCAGGTATTTTAAATTCAAGAACAGTAAGAGCAATGTTACTAGCGGCGGACTTGGAACAATGGGTTTTGCTCTTCCTGCTGCTTTAGGAGCAAAAATGGCTTGTCCGGACAGGCATGTAGTTGCCTTTATCGGTGATGGAGGATTTCAGATGACACTACAGGAATTAGGGACTATAAAACAGGAAAATCTTAATGTGAAAATTATTATCCTCAATAATAATTATTTGGGAATGGTTCGTCAATGGCAGGAGTTGTTTTTTGAAAAACGCTACTCTGAAACGGAAATTTCCAGTCCTGATTTTGTTACCCTTGCTTCTGCCTATGGGATTAAGG
>CAJQOX010000373.1 GCA_905480075.1 uncultured Aureispira sp.
ATGATTCCTATGGAGATGGAATATGCTGCTTGTATGGCAATGGTCAATATCAATTGCTGGATGCTATGGGTAATGTTCTGGCCTCCGGCGGTTCATTCGGATATGCCGAAACCACCAACTTCTGTGTGGGAGGGGCAAGCAACCCCTGTACAGGATTCACAAGCTCATTTCTGCATACTTCCAGTTTCAATGTGGCAAGCTTTGCGGCAACAACCTCCTTTGGTCCTTCTGCACAATACATCTGGGATTTTGGAGATAACAGCAGCGGGACAGGCACTACCCCTACTCATACCTATGCCAACACCACCGCTTCAGGATTTTATAATGTTTGTGTGACTGCGATTGATTCACAAGGCTGCGCAGCTACTTTCTGCGACTCTGTTTATGTAACGCCACCGGCCTGTGCACACAATCAGATCACATTGACATTGAATTTCGATAACTTTGCTTACGAAACTTCCTGGGATATTCAGGATGCCAATGGAAATGTAGTTTTTGCCGGGGGACCTTATACTCAGGCTGATAATGGCACTACACTTTCTTTGAACTTGTGTTTGCCAACAGGCTGTTACGATTTCAACATCTATGACAGTTATAGTGATGGTATTTGCTGTAATTGGGGCAATGGTTCTTATGGCCTGACAGACGCAACAGGAAACAGTCTGGTCAGCGGAGCTGCCTTTGGCAGTGTTGAAAGGACCAACTTCTGTGTTGGAGGTGCGAATAACCCCTGCGGAAACTTCAGCGGAGCCTATATCTATCATGCCGGCTTGAATGGAGAAGTATTCTTTCAGGCTCAAAGCAACTCCGGTTCCACGCTGAGTTATTACTGGGATTTTGGAAACGGCAACACTTCAACATTGGCAAATCCATCATTTACCTATAGCTCAAACGGTTACCATGCCGCCTGTCTGACCATTAATGATTCATCAGGGTGTTCAGATACCTACTGTGACAGCTTTATGGTCAGCAATAACAGCAATCCCGGTGGACCCTGCGGAGGAATGTCTGTGAACATGAATATTATTCAGGACAGCATCAACCCCTTTGCATTGTATATGCAGCCGGTTGTAAATAATGCACCTGCCAATGGTCAGTTCTACTTTGTATGGGATTTTGGCGACAATAGCGGTGCCTTTGCAGGTTCTCCTATGCATTTCTACAACAACTTTGGCACCTACATAGTCTGTGTCATGGCTATTGATACAGCGAATGGATGTGTTAAAACATTTTGCGATACAATTACACTGGACTCGGCAGGAAACTTCAGCCGCAACCTGTATTACAAGGATGTTAAACCCGGCTTCAGTGTCAATATCATGCCTCCGGTAATTAACATTATCACTACTGCCGCAAGCAAGGAATTGGAACAGACAGAATTAAATTTATATCCGAATCCGGCAAGCAACATGATCAACTTAGACATTTTTAGTCATGAAAGTATTGATGGTACTGTCAGCATTTTAGATATTTCCGGAAAAGAGATCCGTACAGAAGATCTGAATGTACCCGGAGGAGAAAACAATATAAGTATGTCTGTTGAACAACTTCCACAAGGAGTATATCTACTGAAAGTTACAGGTTCCACCTTACAGCAAACATTAAAATTTATAAAAAGCGAATAAGCTTAAATTAAAAAATCATAAGAAGGTTCCGTAGTTTTAGGGTAATTAAAACTTCGGGCCTTCTATTTGAATAAAGAATGAAAGATAAATGTATGTATAAGGTAATTACAAAATTAATATATCTCTCCCTTTTGTTTCTTTTGTTTAATACAGGAATAAACCCCCTTTTCGCACAGGGATGGGAGCAAAGCTTTGCACCGCATCCGGTTCCCGGCAATGCAGACCGCAGCTATGCAATAGAACAGACCCTTGACGGAGGCTATGTCATTGCCGGAAGCAGCTATGATTTCAATGGACTGGACGAAGACATAATAGTTATTAAAACCAACGAATTCGGCGATACAATATGGACTACCCGTTATTTTGACCAGGCACCCTTCGATTCTTACAAGGGAGTCCGTTCCGTTCATCAGGCTTTGGACAGTACTTATACGATTTCCGGTACCTATTTTCATTCCACCGGAGCACAGGGCTTTGATTATTATATGATGCGACTGAGTAAAGACGGAGACAGTTTATGGACCAAATTTTACGGAACCACCGAAACGGAATATATACAAAAAGCTGCTCAGACATCTGACGGGGGCTTTATTCTTTGCGGATATGTTTCCTATGTATTCCCCTTTGACCAGGATATTTATCTGGTCAGGACCAATGCACAGGGGGATACCCTATGGACCCGAACCTACGGAGATGCCAATGTATTCGAACAGGGTTTTGCAGTGCAACAAACCTCAGATGGAGGCTACATTGTTGCTGCTGCCACTGGCACCGGAGGATTTTCCAATTACAATACCTATCTGATGAAGTTAGATGCCTCAGGAGATACGGTGTGGACGAATACCTATGCTGGAGTTTCCTTATCGGTGGATCAGACTACAGACAACGGCTATGTACTTTCAGGTCAGCAGAATAACCGCATGCGGGTTCTGAGAATGGATTTAAACGGCGATTCTCTATGGAGTAAATCCTATTTCTCCGGAACTGAAAAAGACTTTGCCTTATCGGTTCAGCAAACAACAGACGGGGGGTATATAGTAGCCGGCGGGGGTGACCCTGTCATTATGAGTCCGACAGGTTCTCATGCCTATCTTATCAAACTCGATGCAAACGGCGACTCCCTGTGGACAAACACCTACGGGACCGGAGGCGGAACCGGGACTAAGGCCTACACGGTAGAACAAAGTCCTGACGGAGGCTATATTTTCGGTGGAAGTTCTATAGCCACTGCCGGATTAAATGAAGTATTGTATTTAGTGAAGACGGATTCTTTGGGATTTTCAGTTAGTAATCATATACGTGGGAATGTTTTTCAGGATGATGACC
>CAJQOX010000374.1 GCA_905480075.1 uncultured Aureispira sp.
TGACCTAAAATCAGGTTTAAACCACCCGGGCCGCTGATTAGCCATTTATTTAAATCATCAGTGCTATCTGTCTCGGCAACAACAGCAAGGGCAGAACCATTATAGGTATTCGTGTTAATTAAGTCAAACTTATCGTAAGTGCTTGTGGGAGAATTGTCCCAAATACTCTGATTTGCAGAGTTTACGATGGTCAAACCAGCATCAAAATCATCATAGATCATGTAACGGTCCACCCCTGTAGTAAGAGAACAGGTAGGATTCGGAGTGACAATGAAGTCAAAGGGCTGATCGTTCGTACAATATTGTGTTCCGATAGAGGGACTCAGTGTAATCTCAGGCAGAGAATCTATATAATAGACATCCGTGGAAGAGCTTACACAGCCGAAGGTATCGATAAACTCGAGGGAGACAATATGTGAATCCACATTTAGCTGCTGCGGGGCAAAGACAAAGTTTGCCTGCGGAATACCCCCTACTTTCCAGACCGTATCTGCAGCAGGACCTGTAAAGAGGATAGGAACTTCTTCCCCTTCCTCACAGAAGTGATCGCCGCCGGTGGGATTTGTAAAGCTTGCATCCAATCCTTTGGAAATAGTAATCTGCATAGTATCTGAATTGCTACAGGCAGCACCGTTCAATATATAGATCAAATCATAATTGGTAGTCGCTGTTTCAGCAATATTGACATCATAAGGATTGATCACATTATTGTTCATGGTATCGCCGAACTCATATTGATTGGTTCCACCGTAGAGCATAAAGTAGCCCACACCATAGATATTCTGTGGCGCATCCCCTTTGAGCAGGTAAAGAACATCTTCTTCACAATAGTAGGTGTTGACGACATTGGAATCTATCTGTACAGAATCGGAATCCTCGATATATATAGGTTGTTTGATCATTCCTATGATATAATCCATGGAATCATACTCAGACCATATACCGGCAGTACGCTGATCTTCATGCCTTTCGAACCAATACTCTATCACGAGGGTATCATAATTTCCGGGAACCAATGAGGGGTCGTAATACAACTCTTCAAAATTAGATACGAAACTAATAGTATCGATGCCTAGAGAGGTGGTATCAGGATTGGGTTGAATCGTATAGATACGCATTACCCCGGTAGTATCAAAATATTTGGCATTGGAGAAGTTGCCGGGATTGGAACTGCTGATAGAATAAATATAATCGGACAGCAGGTCTCTTTTGAAATTGACAGAATCGATGTTTCTGCATATCGTATCGGGGATAGCAATCGGCACAGGGGCATCGATTACCCTGATACTGTCTTCGTATGAATTCTGACAGATACTATCCGTAATTATATAAGTAATAGGATGTGTTCCCACACCGGCATCCGCAGGGAGGAAATAGGTAGGTTCTCCTGCTGGGAAGGTAAAGGCACCGAAGAAGCTGACCTCATAATTTGGCTTATTGGCATGTGCATAATAGGGCGTCGTTTCCTTCACGAGTTTTACCAGTTCTTCCCTGGACTGACTTACGGAAATAATATTAAAGTCAACATCATCCAACCTCATATCCTTGGCTTCAATGAACTGCGATACCGTATCATAATTCGGACAGGCATTTCCATTGGTAAAGTTCGCTGTATATTTATAGGCAACCCGGATAAACTGACTACCGTTTGCATAGAATGAAGGTTCTAAATTGGTTGGTATCAGATTATCTCCGAGAATGGCCGACGGACTGATAATATTGCTGAGGATATCCCATACTTCAAAGCTACCTCCGGCAGGATTACCAAACAACTGAATGGTATCCGTGTTCGAACACAAGACATCGGGCAGACCACTGAAGTCGAGGTCGGTATTGTGTATCAGCAGGAAGGGAGATAAAGCAGTATCTACCGGTATCGGACCCAGGGTATCATGAATCAACATAAGGTAAGAAGAAAAAGCATCGCCCGGCACTTCCAGGGTAATTGTGGTAGTAAATAATGTATCGGTACCATAGATATTCATTATAGTATCGACCGATAGTGTCGGCAGTGTAATATAATTGTTGGCATTATCAAAAGACTGAACCGAATCTACAGGAAACTTCAGGTCGGTGGCCACAATAGTGAGAATATCTCCCACACAAGCTTCATAGGATACATGAGAAGGATTCGAGTTGTCAATCACAATGCCTGCTGCAGGCAGCACCACAAGCACATCTTCGGCAGTAAAGGTACAGCCGAGCGAATCATAGTGGAAGGTAATCAGGTGATTTCCTGCAAGCGTATCATCGGGATTAAAGATACTGTCGGTTACCCCTTCAAGACCGTCATTTGGGTCGAGCGAACCGCTGAAGGGAGAAGAAGTAAAGTATCCGAATACATTGGGGCCCATATATTGTTGTCTCAGAAAAGAATCAAGCACCCAATTGTTGAGGAAGATAGAACTACCGTCGGCAGCGATAGGGCTGCCTTTGCCATAGGTTGAATGTGTTGAGTCAAACAATAGCTGAAGACCTTCGGGGCGGTCTACATCCAAGACAGTAATCAGATCGGAGGTATCCACACAGCCGTTAATAAAG
>CAJQOX010000375.1 GCA_905480075.1 uncultured Aureispira sp.
GGGACCTAAAATCAAGGACGTCTCTACTGTTTGCATCATAGAGCCAGATTATCCAAAAAGCGAAATTCTTTCAGAATCATTTGCAAAAAGAATAATGGATGAGACTCGAATATCAATTGGAGAGTGGCAAGTCCTACTACAAAATTTTGAGAGAGGGCGTGATAAATCAATGTGGGAGATTAATCAAATCCCAATCACATTAGAACAACAAAAGAATTTTGATTATGAACAATGTCAGATATTTATTAAATTCCAAGAAAAACCAGATTCCCAAGATGAATGGTACAAGCTTTTGGGAAAAACAATCTACGAGATTGGAGATACTGGAAGATCAGATATTACAATATACTATAATAACATAAAATTTTGCAAGACAGAAGACAAAGATTGGGTATATTTTGATCCCTGTTATGAAGACCGTCCAAGATTAATGCAGCAATTACAAAGTGTAGTCAAGCATGAATTCGGACATGCACTTGGACTAGGTCATTACAAATCAGATATCCTAGATGTAAGTATTGCATGGGCCAGAGGGACAATTGCTGCACCTTCGATCATGGCAGTGTTTAGTCACCAGAATCTAAATGAAAATATCATCACTACAAAAGATAAGAGAAAAATTATCAAAATCAACTGTATCCTGATAGTAAAGCGATGTTCTTTTTCCATATTCTTGTTCAAAAACATTGCTTCTATCTCTGCCTTCTGTTTGTAAATTAATGAAGAAGAGGGGTCTTTACGTACTTTTTCGGCATAACGTATGATATACCAAAGACATATCATCATACCCAAAATCAACATCGCCACCCTTCCGTATAATCCGCTTGTCCAGTTTATCCCTGCAGAATCAGAAGCAATAATAGCACTGAATGGATTTACTGTAGATGCCATTGTTCCCATTGCTGACCCTATATATATTGTGGCCAATGCAACCATCGCATCATATCGTGCTGCCAGAAATACAGGGACAAGAATAGGGTAGAAGGCAATAGTCTCCTCTGCAAGTCCAAAGGTAGTACCACCCAAAGCTATCAGGCAGCTTATTATTATTATCAACCAGGTCTCCCTTCCACGCATTCCTCTCGCAAGCCGGGAAACTCCTGCATCAAAAGAACCTGTATGATTTACAATGCCAATGAAACCGCCTATTATCAATACAAATAATATAACATCTATTGCCCCCATGATTCCCTTCAGGGGAGATTGTATAAATTCTGATATCCCTTGTGGATTGGATTCTACTTTTTTGAATGTCCCCGGAATTCCTACAGGTTTCCAAATGTCTCCGTCCTCAAATTTTTTGATGTCTATTTTCATTCCCAATTCATCCAATGTTGCCTGTGTACCCGGAAACTCTATCGATGATTCGCCGGAATGATGTATGAAAAGGGCAGATTTATCTCCCGATGCTTTTTGGTATTCCAATTGATCGTATTTCCCGGAAGGAATTATCCAGGTGAATATGGCTACAATCGCTGCTATTATCAGTAATACTGTATGTGCTGTGGGAAAAGAAAACTTCGATTTAATCTTATTATCTTCTAAAGTGCTCATTTTTTCTTTTTATAATGATATAGTTAATCCTATAACCCCGCCGTAGCGCAAGGCTTCTCCTACCTTATAGCCCATTACAAAATCCACCCGCAAAACGCGGAACAGATTCCAGCCTATACGATCCAGGCCAAGGTTAAACTCCATATACTCCCCATTTTCGGGTGTATACAACAAATGATATCCGGTCACAAACTCAAAGCCCAATGCTTTCAGCCCCGGAATTTTGTTCCATATAAATCCGTTGAAATCATGTTCGATATGCAACATCCCGAAGCCTGTGTTTGTACTGTGTTCATAATAGGGCAGCAGCTGAAAGGTACTGAGATATTCACTTGTCTTGGCTACAATAGTGTGGTTGCCGTTGAAATGATAAAAATCCATAAAGTACATTTTGGGCTTATAGGGAAACCATCCTCCGGTCAGTTTGAAACTCAACAAACCCACTGTGCCAATAGCTATATCATCCTTTTCTATCTTCAGTTCCAGATAATCGTAATTGGTATCTCCTTCAAAGAGGGGGATTCCACGACGGTATTTTATCCAGATATCGGGGAATTTTGAAGCGGTATAGAATCTGCGGTTGGGGTAGCTGATGTATTTCTGACCAAAGCGAATCCTGAAAGCCAATGAAAATTCAAAATGCTGATGTGTCAGAAAGGAAGGGGAGTCCTTCATTGGGCTTTGGGTAATATGTGTCGGATTATTCGAAAAAAACTGATTGGTATTTTTGGGTACCCAGGAATCATCAGCAGTATTTACCAAAGCCTCCCTCTGCGCATATTTTACGGAGGTCTTCATCAGCAAACCATTAATCAATTCCTGCGAATAGTAGATACGCCCACAATACTCATCATAAAATTTGGCATAATTCAATTTACCCAATAAGGAGTAATAGGTGTTGACGATCAAAGGAACCGGGTCACTCGGGTTGAATTGTCGTTTATAGCGCCCTCCTTCAACCTTGAGAAAGGCATTGTTGATGGAATTCAGTTTTATCTGAAAATAACCGTTGCCTCTGAATTGCCGGTCATTTATAGAATATTCAGCATCTGCATGTAGTTTGAACCTTTGTCGCTTCTCCTTATTCAGTGTTTTCTGGAATTCAAAGCCCAGCCCTATAATCTGCCCCTGTACGGTATTATAATGCAGGTTGTCAAGAGGAGAGATAATTGAAAACTTAAATTTCCTGTAGCTGTTCTGATAGGTATAGCCTCCCAAGAGGTCAAATATTTTGGGCTTGTTTGCCTTACGGTCAACCGAGTCCATGTACTCTTTAGATTCCCAGATTTTTTGTAAGCTGTCTTTTGTGTGGTACTCTGTAGCTTCCACTGTGGACAAAGGTACCGGTCGTATGGAATCCCAGAATTCCTGTATCTTCTTATTGGCCTGATCTTCCACTTTAAAGACTTCAGCATTAAAAAATTTAGGATCAAACTGAGGTTTCAGGTCATAATTAGTGAAAACTCCGACAAATTCTCCCTTTGTAGCAATGACGAGCAGTTTCAGGCTGAAGTCTATTTCCTGAGAAAATATCCTCCAGATCTTAGATCCCAGATTGATATGCGTCTGTTTGAAATGAACGGTGTCGAGCACAGAAATATTGACTGATTTTCCGGTAGTATACAGATCGGTGCTGTGAATGGCCCAGAATTCATCTACGATATAGATATATCCTCCGAATACTGCCCCCATCTTATTTTTGGGAATGACCTCAATTTTATAAACCAGGTGTCCGTCCTTGTCAAAAAATGAAGTCTCCAGGCGGTATTTGTAACTTGCTAAGGCACCATTCGCAATAGGAGAAAGAATTTTAGTATCACCCAATTCAAAGGAGTTTTCATAAAAGCTGAGTTCCGCCATAGCAGCCCCGGAATTGAAACTGAAGCCATTGTCATTGCCGCTTAATTTTGAGGAGGACATGATTTCCTTAAACTCACCGTTTTTGTGATGTAACCTGGAAATAGATTCTGACAAATATATAATTCCTGTACCGTTAGAATCTAACCCCTGTCTGAACATATCAAGAGATTGCCCCATAAAGGATTTAGGCAGGTTTTTGATGTGCTGAGTACCTTTTACATAGGTATCGCAACTGTATTCTTTGACCTGCGTTAAATGGAATTTACGCTTTTTTATGGCTTTGCGAATGATTCGGTAGGCAGGGTCTTCACCGGCTGTAACTACTATTTCCTGAAGATTTTTACTGATTGGAGACAAGACAATATTCAATTCTAAATCTTCATTTCCCAGATTTATCTTTTTTACCTTTGTTGTATATCCAATATATTGAAATACAAGTTGATATGATCCTGAATCAAGGTTGATGTTATATATTCCGTCTATGTTTGTGGTTGTACCTTTTGAAGTGCCCTGTATGTATATACTTGCAAATGATAAGACTTCTCCTTTTTCATCTGTAAGTTTACCGAAAACATTAGTTGCAATGCTTTCTTTGGAAAACAAGAAGATAAAAACAAGTAGATATATCTGCTTCATACAGGAGTAATGTTTTGTGGAATTTAAAACAGAGTCCAAAATAGTTATTATGGCAAATATATCTACTATTTATTTGTTTTTATTTATCAATAATTATCAGACTATCTATTTTTTGTTTAGATCTGAAATAAATTTTTGTTGGTCTTTTCTGAGTTTTTGTCCCTCAGGGTCAATACTTTGTTTGGCTTCTGCCTTAAGAGCTTCATTTTCCATGTTGTACTGACCAATCATATCATCAGTGATAACAAAAGCTTTTGCTTCTTCGGGGAAAACCAACTCGTATCCCAATCTTTCAAGCATATCACCGGCTACATGTTCAAAAATTATTATTTCTTCCCTGCTAAGTTGTTTTTTGAACTTATTGAAATTATTTTTCATAACAGGTTTTCCAACATTTGCCCACATTTTGCCGGATTTTGCAGTGGTTTTGGAGGCTTCAGATTCATGATAATTCATGTATTTGTCTTCAAACCCTATGTTGAGATATTTACATACTCTTTTTATCTCAGTTTTGCTGTCCTGAATCAATTGTTCATATTTAATTGTTAGAAACCTTGCTTCAGGAACATTTTTCATCAGTTCTAAACATTTTTCCTGATCAGATTTCCATTTCTTTGCAAGATGCCAGATATGTTTCTCACCTACAATAGCTTTTTTAAAGGAGGAGGCGACATCTCTGCCATCTCTGAACATATGAAGGTAAAAAGGTTTTCTTTCTCTTTCTTCCAGTTCATTGACGAAATTCATGTTTGCCATACTCTTGCAAATCCAATACGCTGCATTTTCCTCAGAAGCAAAATAATCGTACATCGAATAAAAAAGTGAAGTAAGTGTCTGATCTTTACAATTATTAATTATTCTGTCACGGTCTATCTCAGTCTTTACCAATTCAACCGGGTTCAATTCTACCATTTTGCAGACATCTTCAGTTAATTCTTTGAAATCAAGCTTGGATTCTGAAGTGTTGTAATTGTCTATTACCGGAAAAAACCTTTGAAGAATGTGTGGTGGGTGGGGGGCAATAACCTTATCAAGTTGATTTAACATCAGCCTGAAGAGATTGGAACCTGAACGTTGTGTGCCTATGATCTGAATAGGCTGAGGGTTGAATTTGTTAAGCATAAGAGTATAATATTAGTCCAAAAATACCCGAAACCGGGATTAAATAAATTACGTTAATTTTAAATCGAACAGAAGCGATCAATACAAATGCAAAGATAAACAGGGTTATCCAGTTCATCTCAACAGATTTTCCTATGGTATAAGAAGCGGCGAATATCATCCCGATAACTGCGGGACGCAAGCCTTTAAAGATTGCGGTAACATTTTTTGA
Source organism: uncultured Aureispira sp. (assembly GCA_905480075.1). Taxonomy (GTDB): domain Bacteria; phylum Bacteroidota; class Bacteroidia; order Chitinophagales; family Saprospiraceae; genus Aureispira. Next base: position 5,384 of record CAJQOX010000375.1, read on the forward strand.
TTGCTTGATTTTTGTCATAAAACGGGAGGCAAAGATCATCAGAAAACCCGGAGGAAGAAAGATGGCAAGGGTTGCGGTTATTGAACCCCATAAACCACCAACTTTATATCCTATAAAGGTGGCAGAGATGAATATAGGTCCCGGGGTTATTTGTCCCATCGCTATTGCATCAGCAAATTCCTGGTCATTCAACCAAACCAGATTTTCTACAACAACTTCCTGTATCATAGGTATAATCACATAGCCGCCTCCGAAAAGTGTAAGGCTCATACCGGAAAGGGTGAAGAGAATTTCCTTTTGGGTTATCAGAAATTCTTGGGTTTCTCCCTTAGCAAGTTGAGGTAGATACCATAACAGTATGCCGGTAATAGTCAGGATAATTATAAAGAGTAATACCTTACTAGCAGCAGGAAAATTTTCTTCCCTTTTTGTGTTAATAACTTCTTCTGTGTTGTTTCTGTAAAGAAGAAAACCGAGTAGTCCACCTATGAAAATAATCAGGAAAGTAGTGTATAAAGATTTCATGACTATCAATACGACTAAAGAGACAACACAAATAGCATATTGTTTATAATCTTTGATATTTTTTTTTGTCATCTTAAGGGCAACGCTGATGATTATGGCAGAAACAGCAGGCAATACACCTGCAAAAAAGGAGGAGAATGCCGGTATGTTATCGTATTTAAGGTAGAAGTAGGTGAGTAATAAAATAAGGAAAAAAGAGGGTAACAATATACCTGCCATACTGACAAGGGCACCTTTCATTCCCTTTATCCGGTATCCCAGAAAGGTAACTACATTGAATGCAACAGGACCGGGAAGAACAGACGCTAAAGAAATACCATCGAGTACCTCTTCGTCACTAATTATTTTGTCTTTTTCGACAAGGTTTTTCTGTACTACTGAAATCAAAGCCATAAAACCTCCCCAGGAGGTGGCACCAATTTTAAGAAAAGTAAGAAAAAGATACCAAAGCGTAACTTCTTTTTTCATTTGAATACTTTAAGAGGCCTCAATTGGGGTTGATGAATTTTTTGTTCAAAGATTCATGACTTCAGAAAGTAAAACGTTACAAATTTACGGAATTATTTTGGGTTTTAAGAGAAGAAAAAAGACATTTTTATTTTGTATATTCTTAAGTTTAGTGATATGAACCCTGTTAAATTACTTCAGCAACTACAAAAATACTCCCACCGATAAAAATACAATCATTGGGTTTTGAGTTTAATTTTGCAGATTGCAGTGCTTCTTTTACAGAGTCGTAACAAGATCCTTTCAGCTTATATTTTAAAGCGCTTTCCTGTAGTTTTTTGGCTTCCATCCCTCTTGGAATTTTAGCCTTGCAGAAATAGTATTTTGCTTTTTCAGGAAAGAGGGGAAATATTTTATTTAGGTCTTTGTCGTTTACAGTACCTAATATTATATGCAGTTTTTTATTGAGATCTTTTAGTTCTTGCATTACATATTTTAGCCCGGCACTATTATGTCCAGAATCACAAATTATGAGAGGGGATGTCTCCAGCACCTTCCATCTGCCAAGTAGCCTGCAAATTCCTTCTGTGTTTTTGCAGGCCTTTGTAATATGTTCTTTTGAGATGACGTATTTTTTTTGGTTAAGGTAATGACAAGTAACCAAAGCCGTCCTCAGGTTATTCAGCTGATAGTTGCCTGTAAGGTCGATTTCCAGGTTTTTAAAATTTACAAGATTCAAAGATTCTGAAGAAATACTAAAGATTGATTTATAAAAGTCCTTTTCTATCTGTTTTATGTCTGCTGCTTTTTCTGCAAAGATGATCTGTGCATTTTCTGTTTTTGCTTTTTTCAGGAAAACATCCCTTGTTTCAGGATGTGTTTCACCAATAATAACGGGGGTATTACTTTTAATAATGCCCGCTTTTTCAGAAGCAATTTCAGCGAATGAATTTCCCAACATAGCTTCGTGGTCGATTCCTATATTAGTAATAACTGACAGCAAAGGTTTTATTACATTTGTTGAATCCAATCTACCTCCCAATCCCGTTTCTATGATGGCAATATCTACACCTTGATCAGCAAAATAGTGGAATGCCATAGCCACCGTCATTTCAAAAAATGATGGATTTATATTGTCAAATTGATTTTTGTTATTTTCTACAAATTGGATAACCGATTCCTCACTGATATATTCGCCGTTTATTTTTATTCTTTCCCGGAAATCCCTGTAATGTGGGGAAGTGTACAAACCGGTTTTATAGCCTGCAGTCTGCAATATTGCAGATAAAATATGAGCAGTGGATCCCTTTCCGTTTGTTCCGGCGATATGTATACTTTTAAATTTGTCCTGTGGATTGTCGAGTTCGGCGCATAATTCCAGAATATTATCCAGGTTTTTTTTGAAGGCCTGCTTGCCCTCCCGCTGATACATAGGTAGTTGACTGAAAAGGTAGTCTATTGTTTTTTGATAGTTCATAGCACTTTTTAATAGTATAAACAGGCGTAATCCTTCATCAGGTACTGTTGAACATAATCTCTGATTCCTTCTTCGAGAGAATAGAAAGGTTTGTGATAGCCCTTGCTGATTAATTTGTCCATTTTAGCTTCTGTGAAATATTGATAGGTATCCCGGATATCTTCCGGAGTATCAATGTAGTCTATTTGGGGCTTTAGTCCCATAGATATAAAAGTATTGGATGCCAGGTCATTAAAGCTTCTGGCTTTGCCGGTTCCCAGATTGTATAAACCACTGTCCGGACGTTTATCCATCATGAAATCTATGACATTCAACAAATCTTTGATGTAAATAAAATCACGGCTTTGCTCACCATCATGAAAGTCTTTTCTGTGCGAACGAAACAGCTTCATCTTACCTGAATTCTGAATTTGTCTGTAGGTATGATAAATAACCGACGCCATCCTGCCTTTGTGGTATTCATTCGGTCCGAATACATTAAAAAACTTCAGCCCAGCCCAGAAAGGAGGCTGTTTTTCCTGAGAGAGTAGCCAAAGGTCAAAATCGTTTTTTGAATGCCCGTAGGGATTCATAGGTTTTAGAGACTGCGGGACGGTATTATCATCAAATCCCTTTTTTCCCATTCCATAGGTAGCGGCACTTGATGCATATATCATGGGGATATTTTGGGCGATACAATTCTTAGCAACAGAGATGGAATAATTCAGGTTCAATTCGTCAAAAATACGTTTTTGGGTCTCAGTAGTATCTGTCCGGGCACCGATATGTAAAACAAAGTCAATAGTATAATTATTGCTTTTAAACCAATCTGTAAAAATATCCCGGTCGATCTTCTG
>CAJQOX010000376.1 GCA_905480075.1 uncultured Aureispira sp.
TTCAAAACATTGTTCCTGAAAGTGGTGGTTCCTCCCAGCATGATGGAGTTGCAACCTAACATTTTATTACCTTCCAGGGTTGCCAGGCTTGTATTTTTTACATTAATCACCCGGTTGCAATTCCTGAACACAGATTCACGGACAATAACTTCTGCCTGACGTTCCGTCTGTATTGCCGTGTAACAATCTGTGATGTTGCAATGTTTCATGTTGATGTTGCAGCCTTTGGTTTTGATTAAATGTGACGGACTTTCTCCGGTCCCCATAAAATTGCAGTACTCAAAACTGACTCCCTCCCCTGTCGCAGGATCAAAATCATTACAGTCCCGGGTAAACAAAAAACCACTCCATTCTGATTCATTGAGTCCACCAAAACTGATTCTTTTACTCTTACTACCTTTTGCTATCAGATTACCCGAAACCATCATCCGGGTTTCCTTCGAAAAAAACACCTCTGTACCTGCTTCAATTTCTAAGGTAGCATCCTTGTATATTGACAAGTCAACTGTGATGATAAAAGGACTGCCTGACCTTAACCATTTACTATCTTTTTCTATATTCTGTCCAATATAGGTGATGCAATCTGCTGCAGTTGAAAACAGCATTGTTAGTATAAAAGTGAAAAATATGTTGTTTTTTATTGACATGTTTGAATAGCGGGTATTTTGTGGATTGTTTTGCGGCAATCAGTGGCCTGTCCCAAATAAATATACATTAATTTTACTTTTAAATAACTTTATCCTTTTTATTTTTTAGTTCTTCATGATAATTCCTTCATTGATGTTACCAGATATCACTATATCATCCAATTCTCTGATTATTTATTCGCTTTGTGCCTTAATTCCTCTTCTTCATCATTATATCCTTCATATACTCCTTTATACTGAGTTGCTCCTGCCAGTTGATCAGTTCTGCTATCTCTATCTGTTCCTGAATTTCCTGCAGTTCATGAGCCTTTCACTTTTTTCGATTCACTGTTCGGTTTTTTGATAGGTATTCCTTTTGGCAATATGTTCTTTATTGTTCTTTCGGCTGTGATAAAGCCTGACCACATGTCTACCGAATTTTCGGAGATTCACTATCTTGTACAAACTGCCCTCCCCTCCGCTCGCAAAGGGTTTCTCACTTATCTTTATCTTCTCCTTACTGTATTTTCCCTAATAGTGCAGGTCCACAATTTCGTATTTCTGTTCAGCTGTTTTTAATTTTTACTTTTTCAGTAATTTCAATTTTATCTTTAAGACCTATCTCCACTTTTTCCTGATTTCCTTCCTTTACCTTTGCTTCAAAATCTCTCTCCCAGTTTTCAAATATTTCTATCTTTTGTAAGGATTTTTTATGTCTGTTCAGTTCCTCTTCTATTGCCTTTTTTTTGTCAAAAGCCGAATTATATCTTTTTATCATTTCTCTGTATTTCTTGGATTCCATTTCAGCTATTGCATATTCTTCCTCTACACTTTGTTTCTCCTTCTGAATCTGTTTAAATTCAATCATCAGTTCATCCTGCAATCTCTGCTGTTGCTTTTTAATTATCAACTCCTGTTCATTTACAATGTTTTCAAACTTGATTTTAATAAAAGCTATTTCTTCCTTCTTCTTCTCCCTGTTTTTTTGTCTTCTTATCTTTTGTACTAATTCTCTGTAACCTTTGGCTTCATAATGTGACAGAAAATCATCGCCAGCCAATTTCTCAAGGTCCTCCTTTATAGCCTTTGTCCCTTTTTTGTCTGTATCCAGGCTTGATTTTTTATATTTTATCTGTTTTTGAACAAATTCATTATGAAGATATTTATAGGCAGTAAGTCCTTCCTCCGCCTTTTTTACTTTTTCAAAAATCTGATCGAAAGAGCTTCTTTTTATTTTGTTCTCAAATGTTTTAATAAGTAAATTGCAATCTGCCAGTTCTTTCTTCAGTTGTTCAGACCTTACAAAGATTTTTCGCTTCTCAATATAAAGTTCCGTTCGGCTTTTTTTCCAGTATTCTTTCCCGATTTCTTCTTTTGTAATTTTTTTATCGACCTTGATCTCAGATTCTAACACCTTCAGTTTTTGTTTTACCTTTTTTGTGTTTTTTCCTGAAGTAAATAAAAACAACATAAGTATAATTAATCCTGCAACAAAAATTGTCGATGCTTTTGGTAATATGATAAAAGCTATAAATGAGCTCAATAAGGATGCAAATTTATAAACGTCATTATTGGACTTCCATTCTTTTTTTATGTCAGTGGTTTTGTTGGAGTATGCATTGCGGTACTTAAAGATTTGAGCATTTTTAAGCTTCTGATACTGTATATTAAGTTCTGATCTTATTTTTTTTTCATATTCAGTTTTGTCAGTATCGCCCCTGATGATGTTTTCTGAGTTTTGAGCGCCCTTGATTTCAAGCTCTTTGATTATTGATTCTCTTTCCCATATAAGTTCTCTTTTGTTGAATAATTCCTCTATCTGTTTCCGATGACCGGATGGCTTGATCTTCATAGATATAAATCCTGAAAATTGGGTTATGTCTATGGCCAGATTCAATGTTTCTGCAAGTGCCATACACCACTCTCCAGCCTCAGGTCGATCTTCAGCAGATTTATGCCCTGTATGAAAACAACGTTGAAAAAGTTCTTTTATCTCTTGAGGCAGGAAGTCATATTGCTTGTGAGGAGGAGGAATAATGCTGAAGAAGTTTTCTTTGCTGCTGTGATGCACCCAAAGACCTGCCTTTATCTTTTCATGCAGGCTGACCAGCCTGTCATAGGGTGCTTTCCCCGAAGCAGCAAAGGGATGCAGACCAAAAAGCAACTGATAAAAAATAACCGCCATGCTGAAATTGTCCCAGCTTATTTCTTTCTGTACCTCATTTTTTGCATAATGCTCGGCCGGACTGTACTCAGGAGTGGCTACAGGTGCTTTGTATTTTGTCTCTCCGTCTTCAATGACTTCTACCGAATCAAGGTCAACTATTGATATTAAGCCGTCAGGCTGCATCAATATATTCTCAGGCTTCAGGTCTACCAAAACATATTTCTCTGTGTAATGTATCTGATGAACTACGGCTGCTATATTAAAACAGGTCATCATGCGCAGCCTTAATGCTTGCTTATCCCCGAAGGCAAATCGTCTCCACTTGTTATGTGTATTCCGGGGCAGTTTAGGCAAACACATCATGGTCAACTTACTACCGGAAATTTTGTGCATCAGTATTCCGGCAAATTTATTTTTACTGTACAACAGATCTATAACCCAGGATGAATCTTTCCTTTTTTCAATAGCAAATTCTGGTGGATTTTTTACAAGATAAACCATCTTCTCTTCCTGTTCAGCTGTGAGCTTATGTGGATGATAAATCTTTGCAACCAAATGACGATAAGCTATTGGGCTGGCAATTTCATATAAACTGCCCTCTCCTCCACTGGCAAAAGATTTCTCTCTTAGTTTAATCTTCTCCCGACTTACTTTTGTGTAATAATGAAAGGACATTTATTGATATAAAATTCATTAAATATAAAAAAAAAGGACTGTTGAGTTTTCAATAGTCCTTTTTTTATTTATTTTGTTAGTTTTTAATCTATCAGATGATCCGACATGTCTCCTTCAGGGTCAAGTGGGTTGTCGCCATATTGATTTTTTCCCTCACCTTTCAGACACAATAAATAAAGATTATAAAAAGGTATTAGCAAAAACCATCCGCTTTTGCCAACATCATGCAATCTTCTTGCGCCAACTGCTATAGAAGGAATAAATACAGCAAGTGAATAAATCCCCCCTATTAGTCCCTGACCATTAGATGCTAATGTGCCGGCCACGCCATCAACAATTCCCAATCCCAAAGAAATCAGAAAATTAAATAGAAAAAAATACCAATATTCTGCCTGATGAGCACGCCCGGTGAATTGGGCATAATTTTTCAATGCCTTTAAATACCATTCCATAATTTATAGTTTTTGTTTTAGTGTAATTAGATTTTTCCTTTAGTGTAAAATCAAATTATCAGATGTAATATTTTTTTTGCGTGCTTCAATTTATAAAATATTATTTTAATTTTTATTGTTTTTGTGGATTTTTGAATTTATATTTAATAAAAACCAAAAATTTTATCTGATTTTAATACTTCTTTAATATAGGAACTCATAATCTATCATAACAAGATTCAACCTGTATATCAAATCCAGTCGCTGTCTCCTCACATCAATTATTTGTTTCATATTCTGTAAAACATTCAAATAGCCTAATTCTCCGGCTTCAAAAGCCTTTTCACTGAACTCCTGTTGTTTTTTCAGGGTGGGAATTATTTTGTTTTCTATTTGTTCCATCTGCAACTGCAGCTGCTGCCTTTTTTTGTCTGATATGCTTTTCTGAGCTTTCAGCTGTGCTGTCTGCCAGCCTTTGTTCTCTTCCAGTATCTTGCTGTTTAACTTATTTGCATTTACCTGTGCCTTTATGCCTTTGCGAAACAAAGGAACACTGAAGCCAAGCTGACCGGCAAAAAACGGATAGCTGCTTTGTACTAACTGTGTCTGAAACCCTATGTTTATCTGTGGCAATAACTGACTCTCTATTACTTTTTCCCTCGCCTTATTTACGGCTATGTCCTGTTCCGTCTTCTGAATAACGGGATGGCTTTCTGTTTGAATATCCTGATTTTGTATTGATAAACGGATCATCAAACTGTCACTGATATCGGTCAGACTGTTGTCTCCAAGAAATTGTTTCAGCTTTTCCATACCGGTCAGAAATCCCTGTTCATTGCCC
>CAJQOX010000377.1 GCA_905480075.1 uncultured Aureispira sp.
CTTTTTTTTATTCCCTTTCACAGTATTGGTCAGTCAGGGATGACCATGCAAAACACCACCTATAATAATGCTGCTGACCTCATCATAGCCTTAAAAAATAAGCTTGCTAATGAAGATATAAGCGAAGTGGAGGCAGATTTAATAAAAACCCTGCCTGAAAATCGTGTATATGAGGTTAAAAAACTTGAAAAACTAAGCGTTCAGGTAGGATTTTGGATCTTTGGTGGAATGAGAATTAAAAAAAGCGGAGGTTCTCTACAGGTAGTTAATGTTCAGCCCAAAACGCTCAGGGCAGAGATCAAGGATTTTTATGGTCTGTAAAATCAGGGACATGTTTTTAAACTGAACCAAATAAAAAAAGATCAGTTTAAAAATATGTTATTGGATTTATTATAAATTTCATTAAACCTATGAAAGTTTCAGAACAGGAACTGGCCAATTTATTTCAATTGATCGACAGCCGGGAGGAAGAAAACATTGAAATTGCCTTTCAGCTCATAAAAGGCAATAAAGCACTGAAGAAGCCTGTAAAAGAAAGATATCTCAATATATTAAGATTTAAAAAGGGCAGAAAAAACATTAGTCTTCTGTTGCGTGTTGTCTTTGAGGTTTGCTCTAGAAACCTTAAGGGTACTCCATATTTATATGGTGAATGCAGGGAAATATTCGAAAATCTGAATATTCTGAATATAAATCTTTCCAACAGAAAACTCAGAAAAATACCTGCATGGGTCTTTTACATAAAACAATTAAAACTCCTGAACCTGCAAAACAATGAAATCACTGAAATACCAAGCAAAATAGGCAACCTTACAAAGCTTGAAGAGCTTACTTTGCAACATAATCAATTAAGTGCTGTCCCCCGGGATATCGGAAAACTGAAAAACCTGCAAATATTAAATCTGGATTTCAACGACATAGTGAAAATGCCTTCAGAGATTGGAAAGCTTGATAAACTCAGGTGGCTTTGTCTGGAAAACAACAAAATCGTAAATCTTCCCAAAAGCATAAAAAATCTGAAATCAATAGAGTGGCTGAGCATAGAGGGAACGCCTTTAGGGGCAAGGCACAATATTCATTATGGGACGTATATTACTGTTAAATCTCCTGTTTTGAAGAAAATATTGAGAAATGAGAAATAAATTGAAAGAGCCAAGGCATTATTCTATCAATTTATGGTAAATGGCAGATGAATGTACCGAGTTGTACTGCCTCTGTATAACTTCATCTTCAGCATCTTTAAATCGGTTGAGATGTGAAACTATTTTTTTAATGTGCTTTTTAATAAAGGGTCGTATACGTTTTTGGCTGTGAACGGAAATACTTTTATACTCTGTATAACGAGGAAACAGGGGATCGTAGCTTTTTTCCGTATACATCGAAATAATATCTTTAATCGTTTTAAAAACAATTTCAGGTCTGTCGTGTGTCAACAAAGTACTTTTCAGCCCCTCGAAATCATTATTTTCGATATAATAATCACAGAGCGATTCAATAACATATCTAAAATAAAATGGAGTATTGGCAATGCCACTTTCTTTAAAAGCAATTCTTTCAGGAGATTCGGTGACTACCTTTATCAGGGAATCTATAATCTGTTTGTAATTCTTGTTCAATTCAATCAATTCAGCATTCAATCCCAGTTTTTTCAGTACTTCCATCAGCCAAATCAGGTTAAGCCTATGAAAATCATCAGAGAGGTCCGGACCACCGACAAAAGCATCTTCTGTATCTACAGACTCGAAATTATAGTAAAAGGTAGCACAGAGTTTACACTTCATCAAATGATTCCTGAAGGAATAATGACGGTCTTCTTCTACCCATTTATTGTAAATGCTGATCAAATCAGGAAATTCAGGCTTTGAATCATAATATCTGAAGTTATAATAATCATCAATACTATTACAAGACTTACAATCGAAGATAGAGGTCAGGGTATTTTGATCGTTGCTGAGATTCTTTTTCATGAAAAAAAATTACAAGGTTGACTAATTCAACATAAATCTGAGGTTAGGTAAATTATAAAAAAATACTGCTTATTGATTCCGTATTCGGCCTCTGTCACAAATAAACACCATTTCTGAAAGACTTAAGGTATAAGATAATAAGGCCAGGTTAAAAAACACTAAAAAGTGAAGATTTTTTGTTTAAATGCAAGCTTAGAATAGTCATTTTTTTATGATATTATAATCTATTTCCATTAACAATATCCCCATAAAGTAATTTAAAAATCAAGCAATATTTCTCAGTTCGGTACAGTCCAAAAGAGAAACTGAGAGAGAAAACTCAGGAAAGTTGTTTTTCTTCGTAGCAGACAGACAGTGAAAAGAATGTCCGCACTATATAGTCTGAGTTTGAAATTGATAAGCACTGATATGTTCCTTATTGAAAACAAGTGATTCATCAAGGTTTTGCAGCAGACCAAATTTTTCTATATAATTTTTCAGTTTAATGCCATCAGTCATATTCAGGCCGGAATAAAAGAGGATGCTCAGCTCATGACTTGATAGTTGAGCGATAATGAACTGCGCATAGGAGTCAGAGATATCAATAGATGAGGTATCAATAAAATGCAGCAATTGACAGAGGCTTCGGAAATAATTGTCAAGATTATTTTGATTGGCATCAAAGAAAGTAACATACCCTTTGACCGTAGCATCAAGACTTGCCTTATTTACAGAAGTGCCATTTTCTCTGTTAGCCATAATAATATAGCTTTCAAGTCTTTTATAATAAATTAAAAAACATTCCCTTCCGTTTGCAAGTACATTTCTTGTACCGGTGGCTTCTCTGAGGTCCAATTCATTGACCAGATTATTATGCAGTTTGAGCAGATGAAAAAAGGTATTCTCGAAATTCTGTTGTCTGAGAGTTTGGTTTTGAAGGACCATTTGTTCCTTTTGCCCTTTTATTTCCTCGCGGGTCATTTCCAGTTCATGCCTTTGCAGGGTAATTTCCTTTTGCTGAAGTCTGAGCGTTACATAAAAAAGCAGCACAGAAACCAAAGACCATAAAGCCCCTACGACACCGCCTGTGAACGAACCAATGTTGCCAAGATAATCACTTCCTGAAGAACCGGGTTTATTATAAAGGTTAAGAATGAGAGATACAGTAACTCCAATGAAAACCAGAAAGCCAGACAAGGCAAAAAAAACGGCAAAGCCTATAAGCCATTTCTCTATTATATTTTTTTTCGGAGGATCGAAATTTGACATAAACAATAAATTAAGGAATAAATAATTCTATGTAATTTATAAATTTATAATCTTAATGTAGAAAATACAATAAAAAAAGGTTGCAGTTCAATCTGCAACCTTAAATATATAGTGATGTGGTTTATCAAAACAACTATGCCGTTTCCAGTCTTTTGGTTTTTTCCCAGAGTACAGATTGTTTTCCAAGAAAATACCTTTTGGCACCCAATAAGGCAGAAACATTCATCATTAAAAAATAAAAAGGTACAAAGAGAAATTTATTTTTCAATTGTTTTCGTTTTAGCATCCATCCACCAAAACCTGCTACATAAAAAAGAGTCTGCAGAGCCAGAAAAACAGCATAAACACCTCCTACTTTAAGCCCAAGAATTATATTTACCGGAATTAACAAGAGCAAAGCCAAAGGAGTAAAAGTCCAGCGGAGGAATCGATGAGAGAAATACTGAAAGGCAAAGAGTGGTTTATTGAACGGATTGAGCAGAGGCAACGTTCTCATAATAGATTGTATACCCCCTGCACAGATACGCACCTTTCTTTTCATTTCTTCTTTGATATCAGCAGAACCGGTTTCTTCTGCAAAGGCATCGTGGGCATAAGAAATAGTGAACCCTCTTTCAACTACAGAGAGAGAAAGCATAAAATCATCGAGGATTACATCCAATTCTGTTTCCTCATACAAATCAGTTCTTATAGCGAACAATTCTCCGGCGGCACCTACAGTAGAATAAAGTTGAGAAGACCATTTTTTGAGTGTAGATTCATATTTCCAATACAAACCTTCACCGGCATTGGAAGCCTTATCTTTTTCGTTCTGATAAATACGTTTTTCACCGGCCACGCAGCCCACTTTGGGATTATAAAAATGTTTGGCAATATTCAACATAGCCTCCTGATTGAGCATAGCATTAGCATCAGTAAAGACTACGATTTCGCTATCTATGAAAGGCATCACCCTGTTGATCGCAGCAATTTTACCTGCTCTGACAGGACTATGATAAACAGAAATATCCTGATAGGTATTCAGTAAAGCTTCTGAACCATCATTGGACCCATCCGTAACAAAAACAAATTTTATTTTATTTGTAGGATAAGACAACTGAAAGCAGTTTCTGACTTTCTGATGAAGAAAATCCAGTTCATTATAAGCTGGAATCACCAAAGTAAGGGAGGGTAATTCCTTCTTATTATCGTGAGTTTCAATATTGGAAAAACGACGTTTTATTTTTACCATAAAAAACAAAACTACAGCGTAGCCCAGGTAGGTATAAACAACAAGTGCCAATAAGGTCCAGAAAAGGTATATTAAAGTGCTCATAAATTAAATTTAAAAAGTGGCTGATATTTAAAGGTCAGATTTCTCAGCCCCTTGTGTTGGTTAAATTGGATTCTAAGATGAAGTTTTAATCTGACTATTATAAATGTGCGAGTTTACTGAAATAAAAGGGGCCGGATTAAATTGGGCTTAGCCGGCCCCTGATATACTTTGATTATCGATTTCAAGGATTTAGTTTTAATTATCTAAAAAATGCAGGTAATTTGTAAAAAAGGGGCTGCTTTTTTTCATGGTTTCAGGTTGCAGCCCCTGATTTTTTTGCATGGATTAAATGAGTTTAGTGTTCCTGTTTTAAGTACAAGTAATAATTTTTTAATACTATTAACTAAGATGAAATATTTCGAATTAATAAATTTTTATTTATTACAGCATCCCAGATAGCTTTAATGCTATTTTCCCAGGTATGCGATCTTGCGAACATGATTCTTTCTTTGTTATTATCGGAATACTTTTCATCAAGCAATTCCTGTATTCTAATCACATAGTCTTCTTTATTTTCTGCAAGTTTCACATAATCTCTGAAAACCTGCATAGCATCTGTGGTAGTAGCTACTACAGGTTTACCCATCGCAAGGTATTCATCAATTTTTCTTGGATAATTCCCTATAGACATTTCGTTAAGCACCTGTGGATTTATACAGATATCAAAGCCATAAATAAATTCAGAGAGAGATTCAGGTTTCTGAAAGCCTAAAAAGTGAACATTATTTAAATTGTGCAGATTACTTTTTTGAAAATCCTCATCTTCAGAACCTACCAAAACCACAGACCAATCAGGCCGGACACTTGCAATATGTTCAATCAACTCAATATCAAGTCTTTTAGAAGTCAGCAAGCCGACATAGCCAATAATTGGCCCTTTGATATTATCCATGAGCGGATGGGCTTTTTCAATATTTTGGGGTTGAAATATAGTAAAATCACAGCCCTGTCCGACGTAGTGGCTATTGGAATTATATTTTCTGGCATAATTAGCCAGATAAGTAGAATTAGTTACGACAATATCAGCCGCCTTAACAATTTGTTCTTCCGCTTTCGGGCCATGTTTTTTGAAATACGGCTGAGCGATCAGATAATCCCTGATATAATAAATAAACAAATCAGGTTTAAGCAATTCTTTTAGATATGCACCTTGAAACATCGCACTGTCATTAAACAGGATAAAATTATCGAATCCCAGTTGATCAGTATATTTTTTGATACATTTAGCAATTCTTTTATTATTGATTTTATTAAAAATCTGAAACAGTCTGAAGTTATTAATCCATTGAGCAGATTCAGTAACAACCGGAGGAGTCAATACCCAAAGGTTTTCGTTAACCTGCAGCAGAGGTTTAACTCTTTTCTTTAAAACATCCATTCTATACTGAGCAAAATCTCCTTTTCCTGGTTTCATCCAGCTGATTCTGTCAATTGGTCTGCTTACGTAAAGAACTTTATTATTTTTGGCAAACTCCAGTGCGATATTTTTGCAATTGCTTCCAATTTTGATATCCCAGGGTTGGATTCCAAAAACCACTATATTGTTATTTCCTATCATCGCATAAATGATTTATAACTGATGTAAAATAAATTAAGCCTCTGTAGCGGGAATATATTACTTAAAAAAAGTAAACTGTAAATTAATTAAAAAGATACCAAACAATAACCCAAGAACATTCCAATTTAATAAACAGTTGACTATCAGAACAAAAGCACAACAACAAAGGGTTATTATTTCCAGAAAAAAGAAAAGTATCTAAAAATTAGAAGGAAGAGATTAACAAGTTAACCAATGACTGAGATCACGTTGAATCAATTTACTGAACAATTCAATTTCTTTTCCATAGATTTCATCGATCAATCTTTTTCTGACATCAGGAAGCAAGGGTTGTTTTTCCAAATTTTTGGCCCTTAGTTTAGTTACTATTTTTTGCATAAAAGCACTATCTCTAGCTTTTTGAACCAAAAAAGGAGAAACCGTTTCAACCCCTCTTCGGATAAAACTTTGCTGACCGATCAACATATTAATATATTTATTTTTGACCTTTCCTGAGACATTATACCGGATAGACATATCGGGCACGAAAGTGCTGTCAACTTTGAGGTAATCAAAAAGTTCAGACATAAAAGACAGCGGGTCTTTACGCAAGTCATCGTACAACATTACTTTAATATTTTTACTATCAAAGAGATCAAAATAACGTTTCATATGCGTATAATAAAAGCCTTCCTGAACCAGGTCATTTTTTTTCCACCATAAATTTCCTTTTTCAAAGCAGTCCTCAAATTTTTCCGTAGGGACCCTGTCTTCTCTAAGCAAATGCTGATATCTGGAATATAACCTATCAGCCGGGTTTCTGAAAATGGCAATTAATTTCACATCGGGAATATGCTTTTTGATATTCCCGGGGGCATCAGGCATATATTGATACATTGTAGAGGACTCCCCTACTGCTTTTTCATTTTGAGAATTTTCAAAGAGCCTGTGATAGTCATCAATATTAGTTACAGCCCAGGGATAGAAATTAAATCCATCCGGGTCATCTTTATCATAACCTGTAATTTTATGCTGACCTTCAAGGGCAAAGAAATTAGGTTCTTTGACGGAGCTCATAAAGACCTCAGGATGTTGTTTAATAGCATGGTAGACTGAAGTCGTACCACTTTTGCCAGCGCCAATAATTAAAAAATTTGGATATTTCATAAAATAAAAATTAAGTTTTATCAGAAAAAAGGGATAATAAAAACAATCAGGAACCGTGCGGCGTGTGGATAAAAGTTTTATTGGCATTACGCATTTTAAACATAGCGAAAAACATAACAAACACCGCCTTAGGCAAAGAACAAACTGCCTTTAATGAATTCATATTATACATCGAGACAGGAATAGAAATAAGATTTGCTACCAAGTTAGCCGCTAAGCCAACAGCCCATAAAAGGAAAAGTTGAGGGAGAAAAAAGAAATTTACAATAGTTCCAATAAAAAGCAGAGCAGGAATAAGCAACCTGGGAGGCAAGGCCATCTGACAAATCTTGTTAAAGTAATCAACATTTCCATTAACTACCAAACCTTTAAGAGCAGGCAAAGCATGTAATTTCAAATAATAAAACTGAGCAGCGATCCACCTTGTTCTTTGTCTTCCAAAGACCGCACTTTTGCTTACTTTTTCGTCCCACAGGATAGCATCGTCAACATAGTGAATATACTCTCCTTCCTTCAGCAGATTCAGTTCAAGTTCCTTATCAAAGCCACCGACAGCTTCAGCAACAGAAAGCAACCTTTTAAACAAATCATAATCGAAAGCCATTCCTGAACCGACAAGGCGGGCAGAGAAGCCTAAATTTATCTGACCCTGATTATAAATATTATTATTAATAGCTTCACTTACAGCATCAAGGACAGCAAAATTAGAATTGAGATTTTTAGCAACCCTTCTGGCCTGAATGACTTCATAGCCTTTGCAATACTGTTCATTTATTTTCCTGAGAAACTGTTCTTCCATTAGATTATCAGCATCAAGAACCAGGGCCATATCATATTTAAACTTAATGAGTTCCAGGGCAGCATTCAGTGCTTTGACCTTAGTACTTTTTTCAAAACTGACTTCAACAACCCTTACCGGAATTTCTCCCAATTTTTCAATTGTATCCTCCTTGAGAGAATCAGCAATAACAAAGACATCATAATTTGAATAATTTTGATTAAGCGCTTTAACAGCAACGTCAAAAATCACACTATCTTCTTTGTAAGCCGGAATAAATACAGCAATAGAATGTTCTCTTTTGACATCGAGTGTATTTTTTCTTTTAGGCCGATGCGCAGCTAAGGCAAAGACCAACATATACACAGAAGACAAAGCAAGGTAAACTCCTAAAATACAAGATATTATCGTCATAGTAAATTTATTCAGCGTATAAATGCGAGGCCAAGCCACTGAGGTAAGCCTTTAGCAATACAGGTTTAAAAATATATTTCAGAATACTTTTGGGCACCAGGACAAAAAGATTATAGACAAAGTAGATAAGTAATTGCCAGGATTGACAGTGGAGCTTAGCGAAAAGCATTCTGTTTCTGCTCAGGTAATAAATTTTGAGCGGACTTTGTTTTTTAACAGAAGTTGATTCCTTGTGATAAACCAGTGAAGAAGCAATATAATAAATCTCAAAGCCATGTTTACGGATTCTCTGACACCAATCTATTTCTTCATAATAAAGAAAGTAAGACTCGTTCATACCACCAATAGTGTCAATCACTTTTCTACTCACCATCATAGCAGCGCCATGGCCATAGCTTGTTTTTTTAGTTACAGAATACAATGGTCCGTCATCTTTCCCCTTACCGTGAGAGAAAGACCTCATAGTAAACAGACTCATTTTCGAACAACCCGCATATTGAATTACAGAAGGCTTGTCGTAATATTTAATTTTGGGACTGACAAGGCCAATCTCCGGATTGATTTTAAAAGCAAATAGCAGCGGTTCGATAAATCCCGGCGTAACTTCCACATCAGGATTCAGAAACAAAAGGAAGTCCCCCTTTGCTACCTCCACCCCCAGGTTATTAGCACCTGCAAAGCCAAGATTTTTTTCACTTTGAATAAAATTAATTTTCGGGTAAGCAGACAAAACATCAGATAAATCATCATTCGGAGAGTCATTGTCTACAATAATAGTTTCAAAATTTGAATAAGAGCATTTATCTAAAGACAATAAAAGTTGCATTATATCCTTAGAAGAATTATAATTGACAACAATAATTGATATGAGCGGTTGATCATTCATAAAATCAAGAGTTTAATGGTTTTAAAAGATAAAAAAGGCCTCTGTAAAAAAATCTTGTATGCGAAATAGCAGCAGGTAACATACCAACCGCTCTTTTTTTGTCGATTTGAGCAATTTGAGGAAAATAAACGATCTTCAATCTTCTTAAAGCCTGCGGATATATCACGTGATTTTTATATTCAGCGATAATTTTTTTCATTTCCGAATAGATAAGCCAGGATTTAAGGATTGTATTGGCATTATGAATTCTATAATAGCCGAGAATGTCATTCAAGAGATGAATACTATACCCTGCAAAAGAAATTTTAAGCCACATATAATAATCCTCAATTTTAAGATTTGAGTCATAATACCCAACTTCATCCAAGACAGATTTACGAATCATAGCACAGGTAGTGGAAAACGGAAAATCCCTCATAAGCACATTCTCAAAAGAATAAGTTCTGGCGGGAGATTTCTTTTGTTTATCCAAAGGCAAATCAATGCCATCAGAATCTACTTTAATCACATTTCCTGAACAAACTGCAACATTATCATTAGATTCCATGTAAGAAACCTGCAAGTCGAGTTTATTTAAAGACCAATAATCATCCGAACCGGTGATACAGACATATTTACCTTTTACAAGGGATAATGCATAATTAAGATTTGCACAAATACCTTTATTTTTTTCATTGACAATAAATTCAAATCCATAAACATTTGCCAACTCTGAAACGACCTTGGCACTATTGTCAGGAGAACAATCATCAACAACGATCAGTTGAATATTTTTGAGGTCATAAGACTGTTTAACCACACTCTCAATAGTTTGTTTTATATATTGTTCGTGGTTGTATAAAGGAATAATAACCGAAACCAAAGGCTTTTTCATAATACTAGATTTAAGATAAACTATCTGAAAGATGGTCTGAAACAATTAAGCAAATCAACAACATATTCAACTTCTTCAAGATAAATCACCGGGCTCATAGGTAAGCTGAGGATTTCGCTTTGCAATTTAGAAGTCACAGCACATTCCTGATCCTTAAGTTCCGGAAAGGCTTCCTGTTTACTGATAAGCGTTGGATAGTGCACCATCGTTTTAACACCATTTTTGGTAAGAAAATCCTGAAGTTCCTTTCTGTAAGGAGTTCTTATGACAAATAAGTGCCATACATGCGTACAATCATGTGCTAAATTAGGCAAAGCAATAAAAGGATTTTTAACTTCCCTCATATAACATTGAGCGACAACATTTCTGAAGTGATTATGTGCATTCAGGTATTTGAGTTTTACGGTAAGGATAGCCGCCTGCACTTCATCGAGTCTGGAATTAATCCCTTTGTACTTATGAATATACTTTTCTTCGGAACCATAATTAGATAATATTCTTACCATATCAGCCAATTCTTTATCATTAGTAAGAACCGCCCCACCGTCACCCAAAGCCCCCAGGTTTTTGGTAGGATAAAAGCTTACACCTGCTGCATCGCCAAGCGTACCTGTTTTTTTTCCTCTGTAGGTAGCGCCGACAGCCTGTGCATTATCTTCAATAACCAATAAGTTGTGTTTATCAACAAAAGCCTCAAGGTCTTCAGAATAACAAGCCATACCATAAAGGTGAACCGGCATAATAGCTTTAGTGTCCGATTGGATATAAGACTGTAGTTGAGAAGCATCAATTCCGTGAGTATCAAGACAAGGAGGAACAAGGATTGGTCTGAGGCCTTCTTCAGTAACAGCAAGGACGGAGGCGATAAAAGTATTGTGCGGGATGAGAATACTATCTCCTTTATTGATTTTACCCATACAAATATAAGACCTAATAATTAGACGGAGGGCATCAAGACCATTCCCCACACCAATACAATAATCGCAACCGATATAATCAG
>CAJQOX010000378.1 GCA_905480075.1 uncultured Aureispira sp.
TGCTTTTTTTGATGACCCTGCCATTTTTTAGTTTTTATTTATCAGGTAAACAACAGGCACAATATAGCAATTGTTAAGATTACTATAAAAATCTGAAGGTTTCCTTTTGATTTATTGATCAGAATTATTTCTTCTTCCAGTTCTGCAATTTTTTTGAATGACTGCCCAAGTTTTACTTCATTCTCCTTCAAATTAACCTTTGCAGTTTTGAGATCTGTATTTTGCCACTCAATTTTTTTAGATTGCTCAACAAGGGTATCTATTTGTTCTTTCTGAATTTGAAGAAAAGATTTATTCTGATTCTCAAGGGATGAAATTATTTGATATTGTTGGTTAATACGTTCTTTTTTATCAAAATTATCTTCTTCGTCAGTACGATTATTAGATTCCAGAAATCTGCTGATTCTTTTGTCCGTGAAAATATCGTCTTTCTGTACAGGACGCACTAAGGTTATTCCTTTCAATGATTTGCATCTGCTGAGTGCTACATAGGTAAGGCCGGACGAATAGGCTTTTCTGCCAGGGTTGATCACCACGTGTTCAAAGGTCTGTCCACGACTCTTTTGTACTGTTGTGCCCCAGGCCAAACGCAAAGGAAATTGAGTAAACGTACCCTTTACATGTTTATCGATCTTCTCCGTCTTTGCATTCCATTTGAAGGAATATTTTTTCCAGGTATATCGCTCAATGTTTTGCCTGATTATGTTATTGCCGATTTTATATTCAACCTCAAGCAGATCCTCAAAAAGATTGCTGATTTTTCCGATAGTTCCATTCTGCCACCTTCCCTTAGGGTCATTTATAAGAAACATTACCTGCGCGCCGTCTTTAATACGTAACTCGGGATCTGAAGGAAAATTTCCGCCGGCATTAAATTCCCCTGCCTGTTGTGCTCTGTAATTGATCAGGGGACTATCAATTTCTGAAAGTTGTTCATTATTGAGCTTTTCTGCTTCGGCCTCTGAGGAAAAAAGGGTGACTTTATAATTACTGGTCAATCCTCCTTTGACACCAAAACGCTCGTTTATTTTGAGAAGGTGTTCATTTTCTACCTTATTAATACGTATTGCATCCAGCAAATTGATAAAGGATTGTTCCTGTTGCCGGTACACCTTTGTTAATTCTACAATATGATATTGATACGAATTTTCAAAAGCTTTTGCACTGAAAAAATACCGGGAAGAGTAGTTGCTGCGAAGTAAGATTATTGTTTGTTTATCTGCTTCATCCAATAGTGGGGGGAGCTGATATAAATCTCCTGCCATCAATAGCTGTTTCCCACCGAAAGGTTCCTTGCTGTTCAGGTTTAGACGAAGTGTAAGGTCTATAAGGTTCATTATATCACATCTTACCATCGAAACTTCATCAATAATAATCAAATCAATATGATGTAATAGTTCTGTTTTCTCCCTTGATAGTGTCGGGATTTTTTTTGTTTCAGGTAAAAAGGCAGTTCTTTCAAAACCAAAAAATGAATGTATTTCTTCTCCGCCTGCTTTTATTGAAGTCAACTGATCAGGGGCAAGAACGATATGTCTTTTATCAAGGTTTTTTGCAAGTAACTTCAACAGCTTTGTCTTTCCGGTACCCGCCTTTCCGGTCAGAAATACAGACTGCTTTGTATGATGTATCAATCGGATAACATCTTTTACTCTTTGATTGTCCTTATAGGTTTCCAGAAGGTGTTCAATCTGTTTTATCTCCTGTTTTTTTTGCTTGATCACTACTATCTCTGTTGCTTTTGTCTTTGGTATACTAAGTTCAATGCAAAAGTATCCCTTTTTATTATGTATTTAAAATTTCTAATCTTCTAATTGTTCTGTATTATAGTATCTGTTCTATTTTAATGCAAAATAGTAGGTGTATCCAATCATCAAGGTTACCGCATGAATGTTCATATAAGCACTGTTTGAACGTTCCCCGAACAAAAACCAGGGGGCCTGAATCAAGGGCTCCGTAAAATTTATTAATTGCCTGAATCCTTCATCGAGATGACCGTAAGTGTATTTTACTCCAACACTCATCAGACTTTGTTTCCGACGCCAGGATACTCCTGCAGAAAAATGCCACAGATCAACAGGAGCCGAAGTGATCGTTAGTAACCCTTTGGTGAGTCTGGAATTTGTGCGTACATAACTGAAATCGGTCCGCATCCCGATATGTAACTTAATTTTTTCAAGTAATTGTTGCTCCCAGCCTAAGGCAAAATTTATTACCTGATCTGCACCGTGATACATCGATAAAAAATCGGTCCTTATGGAATCGTATATGCTTATTCTGCTGGGCTCGGATTCTATCATTCTATACTCAGGCACCTTCATAAAATATTCTGCAGAAAATCCAATAAGACCACTCTCATATGAATAGGTAATCCCGGCCCCTACACTTAAAGGGTACTTATAAACTGATTTCAGATTCTGTTGTTCATCTGTCCTGACTTTATCTATTGTGCCCGGACCAATACTGGGCAAATTTGTCTGCAAATCTTCCCGGTGTACCCTCGATTCTCCCCAAAAGGTAACGGTGGGTGAACTAAGGTTCAATCCGAAACGCCATTTTCCAAATCTGCCGTGAAAGCCTGCCTTTAAAAGCCCTCCTATAATATTGGTCCTGGAATGCAAATAAAAAGAATTGGTGGCTACAGAAATCGGAATTCCCTGTATTACTGTTCCTGCATTTCCACTCATCGCACGGGCAGAATAAAAAAATGTGTGTTTATGTGATCGGTAGGTGAGTATGGTGGTTAATCCTACCGAGAAATGTTTGTTTATCTTAATACCAATTCCCAGACATCCCCAGGTTTCCCCTACATTATTACGCAATTCAAGATTTCCGATGTAATACTCATTGCCAACATTAGAGGAGAGCAGATCATATTCGCCCTCATGACGCTGATTCATATCGATGTTCACATTCTGACGTGCCAGAATATTGAATCCCATACGCCATCGTTTCTGAGGGTCTTTTGTAAGCAATCCGGAGACCATCTGCTGATATAGACTGATTCTTTGCGATTTCAAGTCTACATTCGTTCCCCCGCCGTTGCCCATAAATATATCCTCATATTTGTATACTGAGGTATTCAATGAAACGGTACTTTGCTTGATAAATGCCAGGTTTGCAGGATTGTAATACACGGAACTGTTATCGTCCAGCCCGGCTATTACTGCTCCGCCCAGAAAGGAGGCACGTGCACCATATTGATTGGTCCAGTAATGCGTGTCCTGTGCCTGAATAACTACCGGCAGTGACAAAATTATATTAAATAGAAATAGTTTTGTTCCTCGTATTGTTAATGTCATAATCACGGTTTTATGAAACAATTGTTCTAAAGAAAAGGCAACATTACTTTATGTTTATTCTGAGAAATAAAAATAAATCCAGCTTGTTTTTGGCTGTCTAAGACAACTATCTTGTACAAGTTAAAAAATTAGCCGTAATTATTTTATTTAATCTCCAATCTTAATATTAATTCAAACCATCTGCCTCATCTGTTTTATCCTTTCATTCATTCTTTGGTTCTAAGGACATTGCTACATCTGATTTTTTATTTTTAAAAAGAACAAAACAATCAAATAAAGAAGCGATCCAAAAAAGAAGCGATCAAAAAATCTAAGATCAAAAAGCAAAGCGATCTAAAACAACTATTTCTTATGCTTAGGCACTGATATCGCAAACTCAAAACCATTAGAGGTCAGTTCCTCATATTTTTCCTTGTTGAATTTATATAGATTTGCAGGACGGTGTGCAACGTCTTTTTGCCTTTCTAATTGTTCTAATATACCCATTTTCAGAAACTTGGAACGAAAATTTCTCCTGTTTAGTGGCTTTCCCAAAATAGTCTCGTAAAGGTTTTGTAATTCGCTGAGTGTAAACTTTTCGGGTAGCAGTTCAAAGCCTACAGGCTGATATCGTACTTTTGAATTCAGACGATTTGTAGCGGTTTCCAATATTTTTAAATGGTCGAAAGCCAATTCCGGTATCTCTGACAATTTATACCATTTTGCCTCACTTGCATCTGTAGACGCTGACGGAGGATGTTTATCAAGATTAACCAGTGCATAATAGGCAACACTGATTACATGCCCACGAGGATCCCGGTTCAGTTTTCCAAAGGTATATAGCTGTTCAATAAACAAATCCCTGACGCCTGTTTCTTCATGAAGTTCTCTCCTTGCTGCTTCCTCTAATGTCTCATTTTCAATAACAAAACCACCGGGAAGGGCCCAGGAATCCTTGAAGGGGGGGTATGCACGCTTTATGAGCAATACCCTGATTTCTTCGCTTTTGTCCAGACCAAAAACTACACAATCTACGGTTACAAAGGGTTTGTATGTGTTTTTATTTGTAAACATGTTTATATTTTAAACTATTTCACAACTTTATATTTCCTTTCAACAATTAATTGAATTGTTGGATTAATATCGATTAACAATTGATTTTTGAAGGCATTTAATCTTTCTTTTTTGATTTTTCTGCCTTTCTTTACCGATATATCTGATTCCTCTGGAAATTTTTTTAACTTTCCACCACAATATAAACTAGCTTAGTTTATTCTGCAAGCTAAGGTGTAGGTTTATTTTTATTAATTTTGTAATGATTTATCCAGATTGTTTTAAAAATGACTAAAAAACAGTTTAAGGTTTTATTTGAAGATGAACATTTACTGATTGCCAATAAAAATAGTGGTCTTCTTACGATTCCAGACAGATACAGACCTGATTTACCCAATTTGTATAATTCCCTGAAGGATGATTACGGCGAAGTTTTTACTGTTCACCGACTCGATAAGGGAACTTCAGGGCTTGTATGCTTTGCTAAAACCCGGGAATCGCATCGCTTACTTAATTTACAATTCGAAGCCCGTTTACCCCTGAAACGTTATTTCGCTATCCTGAAAGGTACTCCCTTTCATATGAAGGGACTTATCGATGCCGGCCTGACTCCCAACAAAGAAGGGGGGATGAGAATTGATTTAAAAAGAGGGAAACCCTCTCAGACCGAGTATAAAGTTGTTGAATCATTTAATAACTTTTCTTTGGTGGAAGCAACCATTCTGACAGGACGCACTCATCAGATAAGGGTGCACATGAAGCACTTGGGCTATCCGCTTGCTGTTGATGTTACTTATTCGCAGAAAGCTGCTTTGTATTTGTCTGAAATCAAAAGGAAAAAATTCAACCTTAAAAAAAATTCAGAAGAACGACCTATTCTCAAAAGAGTGCCTTTACATGCCCACCATCTTAGTCTTAATCATCCTGTAAGCAAGCAGAATATTTCTGTAGATTGTGACATGCCTAAAGATATGAAAGCCCTCCTCAATCAGTTGAGAAAATGGGATAATAATTAACTTTCACCCCTTTTAATTTAAACCTGTATTTGTAATCAGGTTCATTTTGTAATTTTATTTAAAATTTATGCTTCCACAGCATCTGACAAGATTTTCAGGGAAAACAACCAATCGTTTCGAACGGGTCAATAAATATATCAGAAATATTTTATTGGCAATAGTCCTGTTGTTTATAACTACTATCATTGGTATTTTAGGTTTTATGGTAATAGATGATTATACCTTTGCCCAAGCCTTTTATATGACAATTATTACCCTTTCAACTGTCGGATTTGGTGAAGTAAAAACACTGTCTCCAGAAGGTCAGGTTTTTACAGCTGTACTTATTATTTTTAATCTCGGTGTCTTTGCTTATGCTATCTCTATTATCTCCAACTTCTTTATTGAAGGAGAATTGCGCTCATTTCTAAAAGATTATAAAATGTTCAAAAAAATTCAAACTATTGAAAATCATACTATCGTCTGCGGTTACGGAAGACATGGACATCAAATTTGTGATGAACTGATTAAATCTAAACTTCCCTTTGTGGTTATAGAACCTAATCCGGTACATATAGATGAATTGCGCGAGAAAAAATTCTTTTTTATTGAAGGGGATGCCACCGATGATGATGTGTTAATCTCTGCAGGGATTTCCAGAGCAAAGGCAATTGTGATTACCTACAGCGAAAATGCCTTTAATGTTTATACGGTTCTCACAGCAAGACAACTAAATCCACAGTTGCGTATTATCACGAGGGCGACCGACCATAATGCAGAAAAAAAACTGTTAAGGGCAGGGGCCAATCATGTAGTTCTGACTGAAGTTATTGGTGGCTTTTATATGGCCACACTCATACATCAGCCTAATGTTGTGGAATTCTTTAGCATTATTTCAAATATGGGGGACGTTGCTATTCATTTTAAAGAGGTCGATTATCTGCAATTACGAGAAGAATTCAGAGATAAAACTATAAAAGACCTGGGCCTGCGTTCTCAGACCGGGGTAAATATTATTGGTGTCAGACAACCTGACGGTCATTATGATGTCAACCCAAAACCCGATATTACTATTAATAAAGGGATGACCTTGGTTATTTTAGGGGATTTAAATCAAGTCAAAAAATTTCAGGAGATTATTATGCTGATGTCACCTCCGGAAAAAGAACAGGGTGTGCATGCAAGACGTTGATTCGTTTTTAATACTTTTTTATATGCTTTTGTACTCATTCTGTTTTGATTCTTCTACTTTTGGTGTATTTTTACTGAAATTTTAAGTATGATTATTGAGAAAATATGGTCTTTACTGGAAAAAGTTACGGATCCCGAAATCCCGGTTCTTACAGTAATTGATATGGGGATTATCCGGGAGGTCTCTGAAATTGACGGCATGATTCATATTGATATTACACCTACCTATTCAGGCTGTCCGGCAATGAATATGATCGAGGTGGAAATTAAGTCTGTATTGCAGGATAATGGTTTCGATAAGGTCAATGTAACTACGGTTCTGAGTCCTGCCTGGACTACTGATTGGTTGTCTGATGAGGGTAAAAAGAAATTATTGAAATATGGCATTGCACCGCCTCAGGGAACGGTTATCGATAAAAGTGAGCTTTTTCCGGAAACTAAAAAAATAGCCTGTCCTCAATGTTCCTCTATTAATACTGAAATGTTAAGTCAGTTTGGTTCTACTGCCTGCAAAGCACTTTATCAATGCCTCGATTGTAAAGAACCTTTCGATTATTTTAAATGTCATTAATACTAAATTTAATACTAAGTAAAATGTCTGAAACGCTAATAGTTCAAAAAGATAATGCTGTTGCTACCCTTAGGCTTAACAGACCAAAAGCTTTTAACAGTTTCAACAGGGAAATGGCTTTTGCACTTATTGATGCACTTGCAGATTGTGCCTCCGATGATAGTATCCGGGTCATTATTTTAACCGGTTCGGGTAAAGCTTTCTGTGCAGGACAGGACCTCAATGAGGCAACGGATGATAATGGAATATCTTTTAAAATGATTCTCAATGAACATTATAATCCAATCATTAAGGCTATTCGATCTATTGCAAAGCCTGTTATTGCAGCAGTAAATGGTATCGCTGCCGGGGCCGGGGCAAATATCGCCTTTAGCTGTGATATGACCGTCGCTAAAAAATCTGCCGCCTTTACGCAGGCTTTTAGTAAAATTGGGCTGGTGCCTGACAGTGGTGGCACCTTCTTTTTGCCAAAATTAGTAGGCTTGCAACGGGCTACGGCTATGATGATGCTGAGTAATAAAATCACGGCAGAGGAAGCGGTGAATATGGGATTGATCTATCAGACTTTTGAAGA
Source organism: uncultured Aureispira sp. (assembly GCA_905480075.1). Lineage (GTDB taxonomy): Bacteria > Bacteroidota > Bacteroidia > Chitinophagales > Saprospiraceae > Aureispira. The sequence continues at coordinate 7,666 of CAJQOX010000378.1, forward strand.
CGATGATTATGATCAAAGTTTAACTAAACTCGCCTTAAAACTTTCAACAATGCCTACTAAGGCACTTGGTATGACCAAGGAGTTGATAAATGCTGGTTTTTCCAATAATCTTGACCAACAACTTAAAATGGAAGGAGAATACCAGGTTAAGGCATCTGAAAGCTATGATTATAATGAGGGGGTCAGTGCTTTTCTTGAAAAAAGAAGACCGGAGTTTCAGGGTAAATAATTGATTTTTCCTGGTTTTTAAAGTGTATCATTTTTCTATCAATTTTCAAAAAATATAAGTATAATGAAAGTAGGTGTTTTAGGCGCGGGTTCTATGGGTATCGGAATCGCTCAGATTGCTGCATCCTTTGGTCATGAGGTCATTTTATGTGATAATAATGCGGCTGCAATGCAGAACTCAATGATGAAATTGACTAAAATTCTTATCCGTCTTGTTGAAAAAGGTAGAATTACCAAAGAACAAAAATCTAATTTACTTAAGAAAATACAGACAACCTCTATGTTGAGCGAATTCAATGACTGTAATATTGTTATTGAAGCTATTATTGAAAATCTGGAAATTAAAAAAACGGTTTTTAGTAAAATTGAAGAAGTGGTCACCGATGATTGTATCCTTGCAACTAATACTTCCTCACTTTCTGTTACTTCTATCGCTGCGGCCTGTGAAAAACCGGAACGGGTTATAGGTATACACTTCTTCAATCCTGCACCGCTGATGAAATTGGTTGAGATCATCCCGGCGGTACAAACCACGGATGAAGTCACTCAAAAGGCAAGAACCCTGATCGACAGCTGGCACAAAGTTACTGTCCTGGCCAAAGATACTCCGGGTTTTATTGTCAACAGGGTAGCAAGACCTTTCTATGGTGAAGCCCTTCGTTTGTTGGAAGAAGGGGTCGCCGATGCGGCTACTATCGATTGGGCTATGACGGAAATTGCCGATTTCAGAATGGGGCCCTTTACGCTGATGGATTATATTGGAAATGATGTAAATTATATTGTAACCGAAACGGTGTTTAAAGCTTTTTATTACGATCAGCGATACAAACCTGCCTTTACACAGAAACGCCTCTCTGAAGCAGGATATTATGGAAGAAAATCCGGGAAAGGCTATTATGATTATTCTAAAAATGCTGTTAATCCCGAACCTCACAAAGATAAGGAGCTGGGTCAGAAAATTGTCGACAGGGTAGTGGTCATGCTGATCAATGAGGCTGCTGATGCACTTTTTCTGAATGTCGCTACCGATAAAGATATAGACCTTGCTATGACTAAAGGCGTCAATTACCCCAAGGGACTCTTGCAATGGGCGCAGGAAATAGGGTATGATGTCTGTGTCAAAAGATTGGATGATTTGTATAAATATTATCATGAAGACCGCTACAGATGCAGCCCTATGCTCAGAAATTTAGCATCACTTTCCTGATCGATTAAATTGTTGCTATGGATTCAAAGGA
>CAJQOX010000379.1 GCA_905480075.1 uncultured Aureispira sp.
AAATTTATATTTTAAATTTTTATCAAAAAATTGATAATGAACTGGATTTTCTACATCATTTGTTTTTATTTCATTCCCTTTGCCGGAATGTATAAGTTTTTTGAAAAAGCTGGTCATCCTGCCTGGTCGGCCTTTATTCCTTTTTATAATGGTTTTATTGTCACAAAAATCACCGGGGCACCTAAATGGTGGGTAATCCTTATGGTCGTTCCCCTTTTTCATTTCTTTATTATTGCGGGTATGCTCATCGAAATGAATAAATCTTTTGGACGATATGACTTTAAAGATAATTTTTTGGCTATAGTTTTTCCTTTTTTTTATTTCGCCTACTTAGGTACTAAAAATCCAGAATATCTTCAAAAATCATGGATAATTCAAAACGACCTGAAAAAACGATTCAGAAAAGCCCATAAAGATAAAGATAAGGCTGCTTTAAGGAAAATTGAAAAAGAAAATCCTATGCCGGCCAAATCGGTTATCAGAGAATGGTCAGAGTCTATAATTTTTGCCGTTTTTGCAGCGCATTTTATCCGAATGTTTCTCATTGAGGCCTATACTATCCCTACTCCCTCTATGGAAGGTTCTCTTCTTGTAGGAGATTTCCTCTTTGTTTCAAAAGTTCATTACGGGTCCCGGATGCCTATGACCCCCCTGGCTTTTCCGCTTATTCATAATATGTTGCCTTTTTTAGGTAGTGAGTCTTATTTTAAATACCCTGAGTGGGACTATAACAGAGCTCCAAAATTACAGAATGTTGAACGATATGACCCCGTGGTCTTTAATTATCCTGAAGATGATACTATTTATGGTGGGATTGAAGGGGCAATGAATTATCCCGGACAATATCATAATAAACTCAAAGAAGTACCGCAAAGCCAAAGAGAACAATTAAGACAAAGGTTGCTTAAGGTCAATGCCAATAAAATTATTGTCCGGCCTGTTGACAAACGTACCCACTACATAAAACGTTGTGTAGGAATCCCGGGGGATATAATTCAAGTCAAGGCAGGAGTTTTATATGTAAATGATGTTTTTACTCCGGTTGAAGGAGTGCAATATGTGTACAGAGTACATTCTAATGTTGCACTTAACTATGATTTTCTTAAAGAAAACTATGCCTTTGAATTTCATCATGAAAAAGGAAGGCTGAGCAACAGCCTTTTCTGTATGACAGAATCTGTTAAATCAAAAATGGTAAAGGATATACCCGGTATTGATAGTGCAAGCAGGTTCTTATTAAATAAAGGAGTCTTAGAAGGCAACTCAATCCCTTTTCCTTATAATTATAAAAATTATCCCTGGAATATAGATTGGTACGGCCCCCTTACTATTCCTGCCAAAGGAGTTCCTGTTAAATTAGATTTAGATAATATAGATATTTACAGAAGGGTAATTGCTGCTTATGAGGGGAATAAGCTTGAAATTAAAAATGGAAAAATATTTATCAACGATTCTGAAACGGATACCTATACTCCAAAATTAAATTATTACTGGATGATGGGGGATAACAGGAATAATTCTGCAGACTCAAGGTCATGGGGCTTCGTGCCTGAAGATCATATCGTTGGTAAACCGCTTTTTGTATGGCTTTCCCTTAAAAATGGTCGTTTGTTTGATGGTGTCGATCAGTATGGGCAACCACAGGAAGGCGGGGTCCGATGGGATCGTTTGTTTATGGGAGCGTCAGGAATGTAATGGCATTATTTAAAATATTGGCCGGTAATTCTTTCCTTGGATTACCGGTTTTTTTTACCCCTGATTTTTTCTCTATTCCCTGAAATTATTGCTATTTTAACCTGGCTTTAATTATTTTATTTCTTTCATTCTGGCTTTTTATTTATATCCGGGGCTTAATTTATGATCTATCTTGTCCAAATAGGCTTTCTGACTATTTCTCTCTGGGATTTCCTGGATGTTATTATTGTTGGATTTTTATTGTTCAGAATTTACAAATTACTCAAGGGAAGTCTTGGGTTTAGTATTTTTATAGGGCTTGTATTGGTTTATATTTCCTGGAGATTAGTCTCTATCCTTGAAATGCCCTTATTGTCTTCAATGCTTGGTCAATTTGTGAGTGTAGGGATGATTGCACTGTTAGTCTTGTTCCAACCCGAAGTACGTCGGTTTTTACTTTTCGTAGGGCAGGGGTCTCTCGAAAGCAGGTTTAAATTTCTCGAACGGTTTTTTAATCAAAATCAGGATGTTGATGTTCTGAGTATGGAAAGGGAGAAAATTATTCGCGAAATAATACGGGCTATTGAAAAAATGGCCAAAAATAAAGTGGGCTGCCTTTTGGTCTTTACCAATTCCACCAACCTTAAAGGGATGTATAGCTCAGGTGTTATGATTGATGGAAAAGTCTCTACTCAGTTGATTTTATCAGTTTTTTCTAAAAATAGCCCGCTCCATGATGGAGCTGTTGTTATAAATGATGATAAATTGGTTGCCGCATCCTGTGTGCTGCCTATATCAAATCATCCCGATATCCCTCAAAGACTGGGCCTGAGACACCGGGCAGCAATCGGAATCAGTGAGAACACCAATGTGCTCGCTTTTGTTGTTTCAGAACAAACAGGTAAGATTTCCTATGCAAGAGGGGGCAAAGTCTATGAAAATGTGAAAACCGATAAAATTCATGTTATTCTGGAAAAAGTGCTTTTTGTTTCCTGAATATTTAATAATTCCTGTATTGGCTTGATTCTTCAAAAATATGTTTAAGTATTGATTTGTCCTCTATCGTAAGATCTTTGTTTCTCCTGCTCATTACCCGCTCGGCTGTCTCTAATGACTTTTCAAGATGATAGGTGGTGTATCCTTTTTGAGAGCCCCAAGAAAATGAAGGGATAAAATTTCTGGGAAAATCCCCACCGAATATATTGGAGGATACCCCTACCACTGTGCCGGTGTTGAACATGGTGTTAATGCCTGATTTTGAATGGTCTCCCATGATTAATCCACAAAACTGAAGCCCCGTTGAGATAAATGATTTAGAATCGTAATTCCATTGTTTTACTTCTGAGTAATTGTTTTTTAAGTTCGAATTGTTCGTATCTGCACCCAGATTACACCACTCTCCAATGACTGAATTTCCCAAAAATCCATCGTGCCCTTTGTTGGAATATCCAAGTATTACAACATTGTTTAACTCTCCGCCTACCTTCGAAAAAGGTCCGATTGTGGTAGGTCCGTATACCTTAGTTCCCATTTTAGTAAATGACCCTTCACATAAAGCAAATCCTCCGCGTATCATACTACCTTCCATAACAGTTGCATTCGTCCCAATATAAATAGGACCATTTGTTGTATTCAAAATTGAACATTCAACCCTTGCCCCTTCTTCGAGAAAAACCTTCCCGACATCTCCGATTACCCTGTTGCTGTCACTCAGGTTTTGAGACACCCGGTTCTTTGTCAAGAGGTCAAAATCTGACAGTATCGCCTTGCCGTTCTCTTTGAATATATCCCATGGAAATTGTATTTGTATAAAATCAATTGTAGTCTCAAGTGATGTGCGTGCTGCCTTTGTTCCCGATAAAAAATCAGTAGCATTTTTGCTATCTGTCTTCAGTGCTACAGGGATTTCACCTTTTACCAAAAGGGTGTTCTGTGGAAGTTCATTCTTTATGTATTGATATAATTTTTCTGTAGGAAGCACAGAGCTGTTTATCAATGTATTATGTGAAGAGAACTTAGCAGGGTATTTCCCCTGAAGGTAGGGGGCGGTGTAATAACTGGCAGAAAGCCGGGTCATTAATTCCCACTTTTCTTTGATAGTCAATATTCCGATTCTCAGCTCAGAGATAGGCCGTGTATAGCTTAGAGGCTTTAGGTTTTCCCGGTTGAAATCGAAAAGTATCAGATTGGTTCTTGACAAGGTTCATTTTCTTTTTTGTTAGGAATGCTGTAATGTACAAAAATTATTAATTACCCAACCTAAAAATAGCCTCAAAAAACAAATCGTACCATCACTATATAATGTAGTAAACAGCCTGCCATAACAAATAAATGCCAGAATAAATGGGCATAGGGAATCTTACCCTCCGCTTTGTAGAAAATTATTCCGGCCATATACACCAATCCTCCCAGGACTAAGAGGTAAAACCCTGTAGCAGGTAAGGTCTCTATCAGGTAGTTGCCCTGTATTACGCCGACCCAGGCCATTATGACGTAGAGAAAAACAAAAAACCAGTCGTACTTGCCGGTGAACTTCATTTTTAGTAATATCCCTATAAAAGCTGCCGAAGATAGCATCATCAGCATAGACACACCGGTTGAACCTCCAATTGTTAACAAAAGCAAAGGGGTATAGTTGCCGACTATAAACATAAATATAGCGCAATGATCCATTATCCTTAACTTCTTCTTTAATTGCAGATTAGTAGCATTGTGATACACTGCAGAAGAACCAAACAACATGATTAAACTAAGGCCATATATAACAGCGCTTATAATGGCATAGTCATTTGTATTGCTGAATGATTCACTCAGAATATACAAAAAACCAAATATGGATATGAAAGCAAAAATACCATGTGACCAGGCATTCAGCTTTTCTTCCAGAATACTTCTTTCAGGTAAGTCAGAAAAAAAATCTTCCAGGTCCAGATCATAAGTTTCTGTGTTCTCTTCTTCCCAGTTTATAATATCGCCTGAATTATCCATTTAGTTTTGGTGTTTAGTTTTTTATAAATAGGGTTGATTTGTTTTTTTAACAAAGGCTTTACACTTATATCACAAATATTAAGCCTAATTAGTTCTTTAACTTACTGTTTTGTTAATTTTTAATTTTTCTATTTGTCAATTATAGTTTTCCTTAACCGTTTTAATTGACTGTAATTATTATCATTTATAATTAATAAATAAAAAAAGGCTGCCTCGAATTTCTTCGGGCAGCCTGAATTATACTTGTATATTTATATCCTACAAAAAAGGCATATAATACTGGATTTTTTTAATTAAATTCTTGGGGTCTTTCCCAAGCTCATAAGTGAAATTACCTTTTACACGACCATCAAACTTTTGTTTCTTCATATCAAAAGTAGCAGCATAACCCGGAATGACTACATTGAAAATATTCCATTTTCCAACTTTATATTCAGGTCTTTTAGGTAAAATAGTAGGATATCCACTAGGAATAATAGCATCAGGAATCCACCAATAAGCATCACAAACCCACTCCGGAATTTCCACAAAAAGTGTGATGTCAAAGTCTGACTTGATTGTAGTCTTGTTTAAATCTCCAAACAAATTAGAACCCTGTACTCCCAGGCTTAGTTTTGCACGGCCCTCAAGGGTAATCGTTCCACGCGCACCTCCTATAAGCTCACACTCAATAGAATACCCTGCAATGCTTAATGACATGCCTATGCCAACTGAAGCTTCTGCATAGGCGGAACCATCAACAGAACCATTAATATGAATCGTCGTTTTTTCTGTAGTACCTTTCAATTCAGCTTCAAGCTTTACACCAAATTTTACACCTAATGATAGAATACCATATCTTACGGCAAAACGGGGTGTGCTTTTGTCAATAAAAGTACGTTTCTTGTTAAGATGTTTTTCAACAAATTCAGTGATGACAGGTGGCATTTCACCATTTGCAAGCGCATTGACATTGTCGTATACTGCCTTTGATGTATTGATAATGTCACTGATACCCACGCCGGTTTTTTCAGCTTTGATAGCCTTGTCTATTTTAGACTCAATATCTTTTAGTACTTTCTCCGCTTCCTTCTTTACCTCACTTTCGGCACTCTTTATCAGCTGTTCAATCTCTCTCTTTTTACTTATTAGATTATCTTTAACCTTTCTAAGTTCAGCTACTTGTGTTTGTACATTTCCCATTATATATGTATTTAAATGTTATTTTAAAGATTTTAATAAGTCGTCACCCGATGCAACAGGTTCTCTTTTTGTATTACTGAGTTCTTTCTCACTTTTATTGATTTGCTTGTCAGAGTTGTCTACATCCTCTTTTGCTTTTTTCAATAATTCCATCAGCATCTTATTTGCCTTATCGTCTACGGGTTCGCCTGTGCCAGCTGATTTAAGCTGACTTTCAATAGCCTTATTAAGTTTTTCAAGAGAAGGGAACATTGATTTTACTTTATCAAGACCCTTACTCAATGTTTCTTTTACATCTTCTGAAGCTTCTTCTGATTTTTTAAGAAGTTCCTGAACCTGATCTAAAATAGATTGTACCTCTTTTTTGTCGTCTTCACTGGCATTTTTAGATTTGACATTTGATACCACATCTTTTTGTATTTTATTCTTGAATACATCAAAAATGTTTTTAATACCTTCTTTGATATCTTTTCCTATATCATTGATTTTATCTCCGACATCATCAAGGAAACTGTCAATTTTCTTTTTGATAGAAGGAAGAAACTTATCCAGTTCCTGTTGGATCTGATCAATATTTTTCTGGAGTTCCTTTGCTTTTTCATCAGCATCTCCAAGCCCGCTTAACCACTCTAAAACTTCATTTCTATAGTTGTTAAGTTTCTCAAAGGCTTCCTTATAGTTTTCTTTAGTTGGATTAGCAGATTTCTGAATAGAAGGAAGTATTTCTTTTCTTACTTTATTTTTCCATCCATCAATAAGAATTTTTCCCTGATTGAATAAATCCGGTCCATCGTTAGAATCAACGCTTTCTTCAGTTCCGGTACCTTCTCCTTTTTCCTCTCCTTTAGCAGCAGTACCTGTAACCTTCAGCTCCATTTTTAAATCTCCGAATAATTTAGAAGCTTTTGCTGTAAGTGTCTCAGCACCGAGGCCACCTTTTTTTATTTCTACAGTAACCAGGGTTTTTCCATCATCAGTAGTGGTGAATTCAACCGAAGCAAGCCCGGTTTTCTTTAAGAAATGTTCTTTGTTCTTTTTTACATCCTTAAATGTTTTTGCTGCAATCGCCCCTTTTTTGAAAGGGATAATTACACAAGGTATTTTTTTGCCAGCCAATTTGTAGTCAACAAAAATGATTGCTGCCTTACTTTTTTTAAATAATGCAGGTTTAAGATGTGTTTTCTTATACTGAGCTAATTTCAACTCTTTTAGTTCATTGAAATCAAAATCTTTATCAGCCATATTAAATTCAGTTTAATGTTATAAATTATTTTTCTTCTATTTCTTTTTCAATCTAAAACATTTTTATAAAGAATGAAAGTGTTTTTTATATAAAAAGGCTATAAAATAAATAAAGAAAATAATGGTTGTATTTCTGAAAATTAATTCGTATATTGCATGATTTTGCTATAATTTAGCAAAAAATATAACAATCAGATAAACAACACTTTGGTGAAAAAGCAGAGAAAATGTTAAATTTTCACTTTTTTTAAAAAAATGATTTTTTGAGTTCAGATAACGAATCTCCAAGCACATCAAAATCCAAAGGTTGAATAAAGTTTTGTAAATCTTTTATATTGTCCTTACTCAATTTGTTTACAGGAATAGATTTGAATACTGGGGCTTCCTTTTTACTGCCTTTAAATCCAAAAGATATAGAATCTTTGCCTTTTATCTCAACTTTTGCATGCATAGGAGAATTGCCGTTTGTAGGAGCAATTTCAAAAACTACTTCTTTCTTGTTGTCACTTTCTATTTTGTAATAACCTACTGTATAATCAGAGGTGTTTGCAATCATAACAGCCTTCTCTGAAATTATAACATAAGATTTTGACAATTCTTTAATCATTGCTTCAACAAAAGCTTTAGGTAATGACGATGGGAATTTTGCTGAAGATTTGTCATATCCGTAAATCTTTCCCGTATATGCACCTAAACTGCTTGCTGCATTTTTAGAAAACTCTCCCTCATATTTCCCCTCAAGTTCCTTTGCTGCTTCTTTTAACTCAGCAGACATCATTGTCCTCAAAAATTTCTTTGCTCCTTTATGTGCGCCTTTGACAGCCTTGTCTATGTAGTCAAAGCATTTGTCTTTGTCACCAAGACCGTGATATACCAGGCCCAGGCCATAATTACTGTCATTTTCATAAACAGGGTCTTTCCCTAATTCCTGAAAAATAGATTCTGCCTCTGAAAATTTTTCCATATCTATTAAAACATGTCCCTTCTTTAGTAAAACTTCTTCTTTCCCTCCGTCTGATACAAATTCCAATGCTTTTGAAACATCTGACAATGCTCCTTCATTATCTTTAATACCAAGATTAGCTTCCACACGCATCAAATAATAACTGTCATCATCCGATACTTTTTCTATCAGTGTATCCAAAGTAGCCTTTGCAGATTTATAATCTTTTTTTGATAATTGATTGTTTGCAAGCATGCTGTAAACTGCCGGTGTGAAGCCACCATTAGCTTCATCCAGCTTTATTGCTGAGTTGTAATAACCTTCTGCTTTGTCGTAGTCTTCATTCGAAAATAAATTATTAGCATAATTCATTGCATAAAAGAAATTATCTGTGATATTAGAAGCTAATTTTGACAAACTTCCGGTTAGTTCACTGCTTTTGCTCAGTCCACTATAACACTGAGATCTGATTAACTCGATACTCTCATCAAAACTTCCACCGTCAGCTTCGTCGGCATCTGCTAAAGCCTCTTCATATTTATCCAGCATCAAATAGGCATTTGCTCTGTATATCAATGCATCAGATTTATCATCACTTGCTTCTATTGCCTGTGTATACGTTTCTGCTGCTGCCGTAAAATCACCACCTTCATTCATGTAATAATGCCCCATGCCAAGCAAGGCATGATAATTTGTAGCATCGTCCATTAGTATTTTATCATATACCAACCTGGCATTATCAAATTCTCCCTGCATCTCTTTTAAAGTAGCAAATCTAAGTTTATATGAAACATTGTTATCCAGCTCTATGGCCTTTGCAAGACAAAGTTCAGCATTAGGATAATTGGGCTTCATTGCATTTGCCTCTGCTAAAAAGTAATAGCCAAGTGAGTTTTCAGGCTGCTCACTAACTACTTTCTGAGCTAGTTCCTCCAATTGATTCTGATCTCCAGACGTAAGGTATGCGTTAAGTTGTTTGATTGTTTCGTCCATTAGTTGTTTTTTTAGGTTTTTTTAAATTTTTATCACTTAAATATATTAATTATAATTTACAGTTAAAACATTTTTATTTTTTATTTTACTAAACTAAAAAATACGGTAGAATTCTGATCCTTTTTGTACCTTCATTTTTTTAGTCATTTATTTATTTGAATCTTGGATTATTATGAATATCTCTTTCTTCAAATATCAGGGTACAGGCAATGATTTTATTGTCATAGACAACAGGTTGCCCAATAATTATACTTTATCAACCGAATTTATCGCCAATTGCTGTGACCGTAAATTCGGGATAGGGGCTGACGGCCTTATGCTGCTCCAAAACAGGAAAGGATACGATTTTGAAATGATTTATTATAATGCCAATGGTAAATTAGGTTCTATGTGTGGAAATGGAGGCCGTTGTATTGTTGCCTTTGCCAATTATTTAGGTATTGTCAGAAATAATAAAACGCACTTCTTAGCTGTTGACGGAGCTCATGAAGCACGTATTAATCAGGATGGTTTGGTAGAACTCAAAATGATTGATGTGGCTGTACCTGAATATGATCCCGGGCTGATCTTTCTTGATACAGGTTCCCCGCATCACATCGAATTTGTTCCTCAGATCAAAGATTTTGATGTTTATAGTCAGGGAAAAAAAATCAGAAACAGCGACCGATATATCAAAGAGGGGACGAATGTTAATTTTGTGGAGGTAATAGGAAATTGCAGTATTAGTGTTGCGACCTTCGAAAGGGGAGTGGAAGACGAAACCCTTTCCTGTGGTACCGGTGTCACCGCTGCTGCTATTGCTTACTATCTCCGATTTAATAAGGATAACAAAACCCTTCCGGTATCTGTTAAAACCAAAGGAGGTGCTCTAAGTGTCCGTTTTAATTATTCTGAATCTCTATTTTCTGATATCTGGTTGTCTGGTCCGGCTGTCCAGGTTTTTTCCGGGCTTGTTGTTGGCTGATGATCCATTTTGTTAATCATTCTCATCACTGTCTTAAAATAGTTGCTATGCTTTTTGCTGATATCTGTCAAATATATTAACTTCGCTTGAATTTATATTGAGCCTCCGAATATTACACCATTACCCTTTGCTGTTTTTTTTGTTTAATCAACTCAGATTATGCCTGCAATTTTTTTAAAAATACATCCCGAAAATCCTGAAGGAAGAAAAATTCAACAGGCAGCAAAAATTATCAGAAATGGTGGTATCGTAATTTACCCTACCGATACAATTTATGGCTTGGGTTGCGATATTACCAACAATAAAGCCGTTGAAAGAATTTGTAGAATTAAGGGCATTAAATCCAAAAAAGCTAATTTCTCTTTCATCTGTTCCAACCTCAGTAATATCTCTTTTTATACAAAACCATTTAGCAGTAGCATCTACAAGGCAATGCGCAAAAACCTGCCCGGTCCCTTTACTTTTATTCTCAATGCTTCCTCGCAGGTCCCTAAAATGCTCAAAAATAATAGAAAATCTGTCGGTATCAGGGTGCCAAACAGCCCTATCGTTGCCGATTTGATCGATGCCATCGATAATCCGATTATGTCTACCTCTATTAAAAATGCTGATGATGATATTACGCCACACCCCACGGACCCTTATGAAATATTTGAGAAGTATAAACATCTTGTAGACTTGGTTATTGATGGTGGTGCCGGGGGTAATATTCCCTCTGCCATTGTTGATTGCACCAATAATGACCCGAAAGTTATAAGACAAGGTGAACAGGAACTGTATTATTGATTATATTTTATGGATAAATTACAGAAAAAAATACTTATTTTTACGGCCATTTCAGGGATGCTTGCTGTTGTCCTTGGTGCTTTTGGTGCCCATGCTTTGGCTGATAAATTAAATAGTTCTCAATTAAGTACATATCAGACAGGTATTGAATATCAATTTTATCATACTTTTGCCTTGTTTGGAATCTGTGCATTTTTTCATTCATCCAAAAAATCTGTCTGGCTTTTCAGATCAGCCTTTTTTTTTACGGTTGGTATAGTTTTGTTTTCCGGATCACTTTATATTCTTGCCTGTAAAGAGATTCTTCTTTTAGAGTCCTGGACCTATATTATTGGTCCTTTAACTCCTTTAGGTGGGCTTTCTTTTATTATTGGCTGGCTTTTGATTATAGTTTTTGCAAATAAAGAATTCAATACGGATATTTAATTCTTATTGTTTTTTTCTTTAACCACACTTTTATAAATTTTTGAATTTCATGTCGAATTTAAAATCAAAATATGAGCAATATGTTTCACATATGCGCAAAATTCAAGACATTAACAGTTCGGTTGCTTTATTGCATTGGGACAATGAAGTGAATGCACCTTTGAAAGGTGCACAGCTCAGAGGACAGCAAATAGCTACTCTTTCTGCTACTGCTCATGAATGGCTTACTTCAGATGATTTTGGAATTCTGCTGAAAGATTTATTCAGTCAAAAACACTTGCTTTCAGAAAATGAAGCCAAAAATGTGGTTCTGAGCCTCGAACATTTCAATAAAGAAAATAAATTGCCCACTTCTTTTATTAAAAAATTCTCTACTGCTCAGACAAATGCCTTTCAGGCCTGGATTAAAGCCAGAAAAGCCAAAGATTTTTCCATCTTTAAAAATGAACTCACTGTAATTGTTAATCTGCTAAGGGAAAAAGCGGACCTGATAGGCTATGATGACCATCCTTATAATGCCCTGCTTGATGAATTCGAAAAAGGGGCAACTGTTAAGCAACTTGACCTGCTGTTTGGTAATGTCAGAAAAGAATTGGTTCAGTTCGTAAATGAAATTAAATTATACGGAAAAACCTCTGAAAAATCTTTCCTGAACAGACATTATGACAAGAAAAAACAATGGGATTTTGGTATCAAGCTCCTCAAACAGATGGGCTATGATTTCGATGCCGGAAGACAGGACATCTCCGAACACCCTTTTACTACTACTTTTTCGCCAAGAGATGTCCGTGTTACTACAAGAATTGAAGAAGATAACCCCCTCGAAATGATCGGTGGTTGTGTTCATGAAGGGGGGCATGCGTTGTACGAACTTGGCCTTAAGCCCGAATATTATGGCTTACCTCTTGGTTTGCCTACCTCGTTAGGTATTCACGAATCGCAGTCCAGGTTATGGGAAAATCATGTCGGCCTGAGCCTTGCTTATTGGAAAGCGAATTTTGAACCCTTGCAAAAGTTATTTCCCGCTTCTCTCGGTGATGTAAACTTAAACCAGTTTTATAAAGCTATCAATCAGCTTGAGCCTAATTGCCTCCGTACCGTTGCTGACGAAATTCACTATCATTTGCATGTCCTGATTCGGTACGAAATCGAAAAAGGTTTAATTGAAGGTTCTATTGATGTTGATTCTCTCGAACAGGTGTGGAATCAGAAATATATGGATTTTCTTCAGGTTGAGGTACCGCATGCTACTTATGGTGTTTTACAGGATGTGCACTGGGCTGAAGGTCTTTTTGGATACTTCCCCACCTATTCGCTGGGTTCTTTTTATGCTGCTCAGTTTTTCGATAAAGCCTCTAAGGATATTCCTGACCTCTATGAACAAATTGCTGACGGTAATATGAAAAATCTCCTCGAATGGCTCAGATACCATATTCATCAGCATGGTCAAAAATATACCTCCGAAGAACTATGCCTCAGAATTACCGGTGAAGGCCTGAATTTTAAATACTTTATGGAGTATGCAAGAAAAAAATATTCCGAAATTTATTGCTTCAACAAAGAAATGGTGGAAGAACTTTGACTCAAGGTTAATCTGATTGTTATTTTTTTAGCCTCTCTTTTACTTCCCTCTATTATTTGGTGAGCCTTTGCAGAAGGTAAAAAGTTGGTTTTTATGGCTGTAAGGAGCTCAATTATTGTCTCATTTACCAGCCTGAAACATTCAGTATTTCTCTTGCCTTGCTTTTATTGCTATACAAAAGATTGAAATCCAGGGCATCAGAATTGAAAGACCCCTTGCTTTGGATATATTCCGGTAACTCAACATTTGGATGAACAGGGTATTCAAAATGTTTCTCTGATAGATACCTCTGTGTCTCCTCGCTTGTCAGATACTCTAATAACTTTATTGCATTATTTTTGTTTTTACTCTCGCTTAACAATCCGGCTCCCACAAAATTGATATGTGTGCCTGTTGTGGTTTGGTCGGGGAAGAATATACCGGTTTTATTTAGCTTTTCAGGATGATTATTAATGAATTGTCCAATGGTATTTATACTTACAATGGCTACATTGCCCCGTCCACTGAATACCCTCTCTATCTGTTCCAAATCTGTCCCGCCCGAATTTCCTGAAAGGTTTTTGCCTATTCCCCTTGACCATGCTTCCGCCTTTTTGTCACCATAGTTGGCTATTATAGACGATAATAGGGATTGGTTTGATATTTCTGATGATGAACTGATATTGATTTTTCCTTCCCACTTTGAAGATGAAAGATCCAGATAACCATTCAGCATGGTTGAATTTACAACTTCTTTGTTATACAGCAGCACCTTTGCCCGTTTACACAAACCAAACCATTTCCTGTCTTCATGACGACAATTCAAGGGGACATGTTCATCTATTATTTCTGTCTCTACTCTTTCTAAAAGATTCGTGTTTGCAGCATTCATCAACTGACCGGCATCCTGACATATCAGAATATCTGCCTTACATGCTTCCCCTTCTGAAATTATTTTTTGTATTAACCGTTCTCCTTTGTCATAGTTGAGAAGAACTTTTATTCCTGTTTTTTTTTCGAATTCATCAAAGATTCTCTCTTCATCAGCAATAAACCTTGCACTGTAAATATGAATTTTTTCCGTGTTATCAGTCTTGTTTGATGTATCACTCCTGCAACTATAAATTGTTAGAATGATAACTATTTTTATTGCAATACGAATCATTTTTATTTTTTAAAAATTTGAATCGAGGGTCTCCACCACTTCAACAAATTCACTCAACATCATTGCTGTTGCTCCCCAAACAATTTTGTTATTCAAGTCGAAATAAGGGATGTCCTTCAGGGTAAATCCCCCAAAAGTCTCAATGTTTGTTTTCTTTCGCAAGGCGGGGTTCAATAAATCTTGCAGCTTGACTTCTATTATTTCTGAAACCTCTTTCTCGTCAGGAATATATTTTGGTGCTTTTTTGAGATATCCGACAAAAGGATGTACCAAATATCCGCTTATTGGTATATATAAATTGCTGAGCCGACCAATTGTCTCTATTTCCTTACCTGGAATTCCAAATTCTTCCTCCGTCTCACGTTTTGCCCCGGCTTCCAGATCAGCATCTTCCGCTTCAAGACCTCCTCCCGGAAAACTTATCTGTTTACTGTGTGGATACTCTGTCTCGGGCCGCTGCATTAATGCGGTATACCATGTGGTTTTCTTCTGAAATAACAAGAGCATTACACAAGCTTTTTTTGCTCCCTCAACGGCCTTGAAATACAAAGAAGGGTCTCTGTCCTTCATTTTGCTGTTCATCATCTTTTTTTGTGCAGAAATACCCGGCAAAGGTTTCTCAAGCCGTTCTCGTAGTTGATTGATTAAATGCATTTGATTTGTTTTTATTATTTCTGAATTTTTAATGCTTTTGATAATTAATAATTTTGAATTCTACAATGTAGCTTATTTTTTATTGTTTAATTATTTGTTTTTTAGTCAAGGAAATCCATATTATGGAAAATATTCCAACATTCTTACTCTACTCTACTTGTTTTTTAAAATATTTTTATCTTTCCTGACAATTTTTTTTTAATTGTTTGCATATTTAATAAAATTGTATGGATATTTTATAATATCCAGCTTTTTCTCTTTTTGCTTTAATTTGTTTAGCTCTTTTTTAAAAGTATTTTGAATCTGTATGTTTTATGAAAAAATCCTTATGGGTCAAAACCGCTTCTTTTTTTGTCGATATTCTTTTGGAAAAACAAAAAAGTGAATACTCAGGAAGCCTCGAAGTGATTTGCCGCAAAGGCAGATACGCGCTTTGTACTGACAATGCAGTCTATTCCTATGATGACCTATATCATAATTTCAGAGATGTTTTTTGCAAGATTAAACTGAATGAATTGGATATTAAAAATGTTCTGGTTTTAGGCCTTGGGCTTGGTTCAGTACCACTTTTACTCGAAAAAACATTCCTTAAGAATTATACTTATACCCTTGTAGAAATTGACCCTGTTGTTGTTGGTTTGGCAAAAAAA
>CAJQOX010000380.1 GCA_905480075.1 uncultured Aureispira sp.
GCTGGAATGGTGAAACCAAATTACACATTGGCTTTTGGCAGTAATTATACAAGCATAGATACTATCACTTTTTGTGTGAACCAAAGAAATGTATTAGCTGCCGGCCTCTCGGTCACGGATGCTACCTGTGGACTCAATAACGGAACAATAGAAGTAATTGCTATTGGAGGTGACGGTAATTATCAGTACAGTATTGACAATGGGAATACATTTCAGATTAGTCCATCATTTAATGTGGTGCCCGGGAATTATACAATATTAACTGCTGACGGAACAGGACAACAGATAAGTAATATAGCAGTAGTTGGTGAAACTGAAATCCCTGTAGCATTAGCCTCCGCCAATGCATCAACTGTGTTTTTGAATCAGGGAGGAACTGTTAATTTATTTTCTGCCAATTCAGTCTATGCAAGTTCAATTTTATGGACCTTTCCCGATGGAAGTACTTCTACACAGGCAGCACCTGATTTTACTTTTACTAATGGAGGGATACAACAAATAATCTTGAGTGTGAGCAATGGGAATTGTACAGATTCCGACACATTGATTTTTGATGTTACGGATAATGTAAGTACGGATAAAATAGACAATGAAGCTAACATTTCAATAGTTCCTAATCCTGTATCAGATAAGTTTACTTTGAAAATTGAGCTTACAGAAATGCAAGGAGAGGTAGAGATTATCATTCATGACGCATTGGGGCAAGCTGTCTTTTGGGAATCTGTGAGAAATATTAAAAGCTTTAGCAAAAATCTTCATTTTGGTAATAATGCAGCAGGAGTTTATGTTTTGACTCTATTAAATGAAAACCTGGCTGTTTCCCGAAAATTTGTGAAGAGATAATATTATTCTTCAAAAAAGTAAATACATAAACAACAATTCAAAATGAAGGCTTCTGTTTGGAAGCTTTTGTTTTTTTTGTAATTTTGTTTTTTCAGGATAAAAGAAGGAATCAATGGAAAAGACTTTACTAAATGTAGGTTGTGGAAAAAAATTTCATGACAGCTGGTTAAATGTAGACATAGCTCCTACTGAACCCGAGGTAACGCCTATGGATTTGACCAGAAAATGGAAAATTGAAGACAACTCAATGGACTGTGTCTATCATTCACATGTTCTGGAACATGTGCCAAAAGAAGCAGTAAAAGGATTTATTTCAGAATGCTACAGAGTCTTAAAACCCGGAGGTGTTATCCGTGTAGTTGCGCCGGATCTGGAAGTGATAGCGAGAAATTATATTAAATTCCTTGAAAGCAATCTTGAAAAAGAGGACGAAGAGGCAAAGGCTAATTATCACTGGACTTTATTGGAGATGTATGATCAGACTACAAGAAATAAAAGCGGCGGGGATATGCACGGGTATTTGTCACAGGAAAATATGATAAACCGTGACTTTGTTGTCTCAAGAACCAGTGAAATTAATAAATTTACCGGAGATGATAAGAGCGCAAAAACATTGGGCGAGAAAATTAGTAAGTTTCGCAAAATGCGATTCAGTGTAAAGGTGTATTATATTAAAAGCGCTATCCGGGATTTTATATTCACTAAATTATTACCAGGGAAGAAGTACTATAAAATTGGGTTGTTCAGAATGCGTGGAGAAACACATCAGTGGATGTATGACAGATATTCGATTTCTGAATTACTGAAAGAATGTGGATTTACTCAAATACTTAAAACTACAGCTAATGATAGTCGAATTAAGGATTGGGGATCTTATCATCTTGATTCGAATAAAGATGGGAAAATATACAAGCCCGATTCAATATTTATGGAAGCAATAAAATAAGTTATCAACTTATTCAGCTTCTTCAGTCTTTATTAACTCTCCTTTTTCTTTTTTGTTAATCAGGTCAATAATAATTATTAAAGCCATATTAAGGAAAAAGAAAGACCCTATTTTATCGGTCTCAATCATATCATTCATCAGCAAAAAAGAATCAATAATGATCATAGAAAGCAAGGAGGCCATAACAAGGTCTTTACGTTTCCTGTCAGTTGATTCATGATATACCCTTTCTCCGCAAATTATAGCATAATATATTAAAAACAGAAAAATTAAAAGGCCAATAATCCCTTGTTCAAGTAGGGTCATGAGGTAATAATTATGTACTCCTGATTTTTCGGGATTATCAGACACATATGTAGAGAACTTGTTAAGTGTATAATGTTTGTAAAAGTGATAAAAATTTCCAGGCCCAAAGCCAAGTATTGGTTTCTCGATAACCATCTGACTAGCGGCAATCCACCTGTAATATCTTTCCATTGTAGAGACATCTTTCAGTTCAGAAGTAGAAGCAACTATTTCAGAAAATTCTTCATGGGCTATAGTCTGATTTGTTGGAACGAGTTCCATGAATTTATTTTTTGTTACTAAAAAAGAAACAGCACCAAAAAAAGCAATAGAAGCTAATGCCATAGCGAATTTAACCAACCTTAAACGAATTACCCAATAGGCAATAAGCGCAAGAATCAACGCAACATATGCCGCCCGGGTATAAGCGGTTATGATACCAAATGAAATGATGACTATAAAAACTTTAGTTAGTTTTTTACTAAGACCATTTTTCGACCATTTAGTGATAAACCAAAGAAAAGGTAAAAATACCGATAAAATAGCTGCGTAATTTACATGGTTTCTAAAAAAGGGAGGGCAGGCAGCATTAATTTTTTTAAAACCAAATTCTAACAAAGAATGGTGAATTATCACTTTTGTTGATGCAAGTACTAAAGTTACAGCAATAAGCCATAGAATCAGATGTATTTTTTTTTCGTCTTTAATGACATGTTCAGCAAAGTAAAAGAAGGTTATAATATACCAAACTTTAGCCAGTAAAAACTTAAAAGAAAAGACTATTTGTGAAGAAGTAAAGGTTGTGATAGTTATCCACGATAAATGAATAAGCAATAAAATGGATAGCGGGTGTAGGATGAATTTTTTATTTATCACAAATGGCTTTGTGATAAGGATAAAAATATAAATAAGCATTATACCAACAATCAGAGGTTCAGTAGGAAAATCTGTGGCGAGATGATCAGTGAAGAAAACTTCTGATGATAGTGGAATGCACAAAAAAAGAACCAAGTAGATTTTCTCATAATCTACAAGTACCTGATACGCAAATAAAAAGGCAGCAGGAATCAGAAAAGGTAAAGGTGTTTCAAAATAAATAGAACAGATTACAGAAAGAACAATTGAAACTGCCAGGCCT
The DNA here is from genome assembly GCA_905480075.1 of uncultured Aureispira sp. GTDB lineage: Bacteria > Bacteroidota > Bacteroidia > Chitinophagales > Saprospiraceae > Aureispira. The sequence continues at coordinate 3,213 of CAJQOX010000380.1, forward strand.
TTAAATAAAATAAAAGAATGTTTATGTATTGCTATTTGGCTTTTCATAAAGAACTTCTTTCCAGTTAATACGATTGTACAAATCTAATAGTAATACCCCTATAATTCCCAAAATAATAGAAATCAGTGTAGTACCTATTACAATAAAGGAACGGATAGGGTATGACTTAAGGTTAGGAGTCTGTACAGGTTCTAAAATAATAATACCCGCAATGTTTGAATAGGCATGAGTTTTAAACTTTGCAAATTGAGTAATTATCAGCGATAACTCCTCATTGAGATTAGTAATTTTAGTTTCCCAGTAAATAATAAGATCTCGTCCTCGGTTGAAAGCATAAATGTCAGCGGAAGTTTCAAGCTCAGGATTTTTTTGAGCTCCGCCCCGCATTAATTCCCTTTGCATTGTAGCACCCCTTATTCTGGCCTTGACATTGATGATAGAATCTCTGGGTGCCTCCATTTCAAGAAAAGCTTGTAATTTGGCCTTGTCATAAACCAAGTCAGATTCAAGTCCCGAAAGCATAGCTGATAAAGTTTCACTTTGTGATTTTACATCAAAAATATTGAACTTTTTTCTGAGTCTTGTAAGCGTATCAGCAACAATAATCAATTCTTTTTCTTTCTCCAGAATTGCTTTTTCGTAGGTTTGCTTAATCAGTTCTTTGTTGTCTGCAGTAGCATTTCTGTATAATTTCTCAATTTTTTTCAAAGCAACTTCTACCATTTTTTTTGCAACCGCTGGACTTTTGTCCTGAATGGAAATTTCAAGACCACTGTGTTTATTTCTTTTTATATCAAAAAGCTTCCTGAATCGTTTCTCAACTTTGTTTTGACCACCAGGGACTGTAACGTCAATATCATAGATTGAATCCAAATGGAAAGTATTGATCATATAAGTGACAAAGGGCGCTGATTCAGCAAAAATCAAAACACGGCTTACTGCTTCATCGCCACCATACAAAGTCAGGTTACCAGCGGAATCAAATAATTTTTGTTCTTCATTGGTAGGTACGAAAGTAGCGAAAGCTGTATAGTAGTTGTCAAGCATGCAACTTGTAATGATAGCCGCAACTGTTGTTGAAATAATTAGTGTTAACAAAGGTGTCTTCCAACGGAATAATATTCCAATTATATCTAATAATGAATAGTTGTTCTTGTCTTTACTCATTGTTTTTTATTTCTAATAATTATATCATGTGTACTTTCTTGCAAAAGTAGAAAATTTAAATAGTTTTCACTCTGAAAAGTAAAAAAATGCTTTTAAAATCAAGTATTTTAGAAGAAAAAGCCCAAATAACGGAAAGAAATCCTGCTATTAGAAACCTTGCAATCCAGAATGTATTTGATTGGAAAAGTAAATAGTTAATAAGAATAACTCCTGTTACAAAAAAAACAACTCTGAAAATGTAACCGAAGTTCATGCTAATTTGAAATACCTTCACTGCAATGTAGAACTCTGCTATAGCAACAAATGATTGGGTAATAACAGTACTTACAGCTGCACCTAATGCACCATATTTTAAGATCAGAAAATAATTTGATACTACATTAATTAAAATACCTACTGTAATGACGATATTAATTTTGAAAAGGTTGCCGTTAGCTGTCAGTAGTGTTCCAACAATATGAATCATTCCTATTGAATTAAACCCGATCATAAGGAGGATAACAACGGCCGTCATAGATTCATTATAATTAGTATATAGTAATTGCATGATTTCCTGAGCATTTACACAGAAGGCGATGCTGAAACTTACAGTAATCACAATCATTATACTACTGCTGAGTTTTAAAAGAGAGAAAAAATCTTCATTTTTTTTAAGCATTTTCGAAAACATAGGCAACAAAAGGCCTGCAAATAAAAAACAAATCATATTGATAGCATCCAAAAGCCGGTATGCGGCGGCATAAATGTTTGCCTGTTTGATGCCTTCATTGCTTACGGGGTCATAAAGGAGTCTTTCAATCATTACTGCATCGACGCGTGTATAAATTGTCATGAGTAGCACAATCAGAGAATAAGGGAAGCATTTTTTTAGTATTACCCAGTATAGCGCAAGGTTAAATTTGAATTTCAACTTTTTTTTCATGAACTTCTTTGTTAGAAAGAAGGCACTTAATGAAGTTAAGGAAAAGGCTGCTGTTTGTGCATAAACAAACCATTCGATTCTGAAAAAATCAAGCCAGGGACCCCACAAAAGAGGGAAGCATATCAAAATCATTAAAAGTTTATCCAGAACAGAAAGCAGGCTGTCGAGTCTGTAATGCTGAAGCCCAGAAATGTTTGACCTGAAAAAAAAAGTGAGTGTTATGAATATCTGATTAAACAACAGAAAGGAGAGGATATATACATCACCTGATCTGTATCCGATTATCAGAGCAACAGAAAAGGCAATAATCAAAAAAATCAGCGATAAGCCTCCTTTAAGTATAAGTAGATGTGGGAAGTACTTTTCGAACAAATAATTATGTTGAGAAATAGTGCGGTTGTTGTATTGGTGTATTCCCAGGTCAGTAATAATCTGTAAAATGTAGGAGAGGTTCAGTAAGGCAAAGTATAGCCCGTAGCTATCTATTTCGTTTTGCACCTTAAGGTCAATCCCAAATAAATAGAAAGGCTTAATTATTACATTAATGCTTAATAAAAAAAGTATATTTATAAGAAACTCCCTTTTCATTATTTAGCTGATGTAAGGAACGGTGTTAAAAAACAAAAGGAAACTATTGGTTTTCTTTTGCTTTTTCTTCTTTGCGTTTTCTTCTTTCTTCGCGAATCTCTTCCTTGTTGTCAGGAAAAGATTTTTTAGACATTGCTTCATCTTCTAAAAGTTTAACTGCGTCTTTCTGGAAAAAGAAAGTATAACCCCATAAGATTTTACGGATTACCAGATGTTGACCAAGGAAAAAGTTATCTTCATCAATATCTATAAAATATCGTTGGATTTTTTGTCTGTGACCAGCCATTCCATCTCCTCTGTCTGCATCAGGATTGTAAACAGAATAAAGCCTGAAAGTCTGCGCTTCGTTATGATAATTAGCCTTATAGGAAACAATAGCAAAGGGAGTTGTTGAGATGATAGAGTCCCTCTTTTTTTTATTATAGATGATTTTTTCCGCAGAGAGTACATCAAAATCTTCAAAATAGGTGCTTGCATTGTCATTATTGACTATTGATTGATCATATGGAGTAACAGAAGGGTCGGGGGAAGTAACTTCAAATTTATCAGCGCTTGTTTTAGTTATTCTAAAAGATTCTTTTTTTTGTGAAGGGGCAAGGTATTTTACCTGTACATACTCAAGGGATTCTTTATCTGTTCTGAAAACAGCTTTGTCTCTCCAGTCTTCTTCTGTCGTAATGAATCTTGTTCCGATTGTCCCCTGAAAGTTTGGTATGTAGGATACATAGGGGGTTTCGGAACCCTCCATGATCATGAAATTACCCGTGCCACCATTTGTCATAGCTCCAACATAATAGACCTTCAGGATTTTTTTGTTTTTTCCATAAATCTCTACCTTGGTCGATTCCATGGCAATAGATTTAACGGCATTGTTGATTGCAGGCTTGCCAACAGGTTCTCTGACCCGAACCTTTTTTAGCGTTTCAAGCAAAGAAAATACAGCATTTGAATTAGCGAGATATTGTTTGCCGGAAACTTTGTTGGTATATGTCCATTTCAAGCCTTCAATTCTTTCTACCAAAGCCTGTTTGCCTGTTCTGTCGACCATGAAAATTCTTTGGACCTGATCGATATCTTCAATAGCGAAGTGAGTATGTAGGCTTTCTACAAAGCTGTCTGAAACTTTTGACTTGTTTTGTATTGTCCAGATAGTCAAGGATCCAAGACCTAAAAAAACAATTGCCAATATGATTATTCTTAACATAAATTTATTACTGATTTTGGTTTCTCCGGTAATACAGCAAAAGGATTACTGCAAAGGTAGCCACAAAACTAAATTATTTTCTTACAGTTTATTGAAAATTATCTTTTTTAATAAAAAATTAAATAAACAGTTGATGTTGAGTTTTATCAAGCAATTAATTTAATAAGATTTATTAAAATGGAATGGATCGGTCAACACCTCAGTATTAAGACAGTAATTAATCAACAGAAAGGGAAACGGGAATTAAATTGCAATTATTTTCCAGTCACCATTAATTTTTCGAAGTGCAAAGCGGGCCATGTCACCTGCTCTGAACAAGCGGGTATTGCCTGCTGCTATCGGGTGCGCCCCGTCAAAGAAAAAATCGCCTGCCTGTAGATTAAGGTGGTTTTGCCACTCAGGGAATTTCTGAGCTAGTTCATTCATGTCGTATATCTTTGGAGCATAGTTTTGTTCATACATTTCATAGGTGACTGCCATGTCAGGTCTGAGGGGGCTTTCTTTACAAAATGATTTTCTCATCTGAGGAGTTATAGAAATACTATGCCCACCTTCAATACTTGTAATACTAGCATCTAAATTGTCAAACATGAAATCGCAGTTTTTGTCAAAGAAGCTTTGAATGACAGAAATTCCGAAGTTTTCAGCAGACTGTTTATTGGTTTGAGCCTTCATCAGGCTGCTGCTTATTGTGAAAAAACAGATAAGGGTAAGTGTTGTATTTTTCATGAAAACGGATTGGTTATAGGTGTAAAAATATTCATTATATGATAATCATGTTAATGAGGATGAATTTTATTAAAACGGGGAGAAAAATGATTCATTGCAAAATAACATAGAATGATTTACTAAAAACAAAGCTAAAAATACTAAAAACTTCCTTAAATTTCAATAATTCACCTTTTTCGTCTTTTGTTTTAATATAAAAAAAGAGAATGTATTCTACTAAACAATAAAAAATATTTCTAAAGCGGAGGATTTGCTATTGTTTCAATTGCATGAACAATAGCATCAAGTTCCTCGGGATAATTAACCAGAGCATTCCGTTTTCCGTTCCCATCCCAAATTGGAATCGTAATAAGTTTTCGTATCACTCCTTTTGTAATAGCAATCCTGAGTGCAATAGGTCTGGGTTTGTTTGAAAGTCGTTTTATACAAGCTTGGTTTTCACAAGTATATATCTGGTCAAATTCAAAAAAATTCTTCTCCTCGATATAGGTAATAAGTTTTTCGAGGTTTTCTCTTGTAATAGTATGCCTGGTTACCTTAAGGCCCTGTAACTCGCTTTGGTATTCTCTTATAACCCGGCCATCTGTTTTTATCAGAATCATGTTTCGGTAAACAGGGTCGACACCTCCATAAAAACCCCCTCCGACCAATTCTACCTGAATCATTTCTTTAGGTTCTTCGTCCGCTAGCTTCAAACGCCCCTTATAGGTTTTTTTAAGTCTTGCAATTCTGTTTTTTTTACGATGGTCTCTACGTACTTTTCTGCGATCCCAGGATTTTTTATTATATTGTATTCCTCTTTTTTTAAGAAAGGAAGTATATTCGTCTGTTTCAGTTTTTTCCTGATTCTGAGCGAAATTGACATTGATGTCAGGCAGGTCGTTAGGAGAACGTACAAAAGGAGCGTCCGCATCTGCTACTCTGATAAAGTGATAGCGATAGGAAGATTTTCGGTTCATAGTAAATTCCAGTATGAGAGCCTCTTCTGTAAATGAGGCCATCCTCCACCATTCAATCCGCCTGAACTTATATCTTATCTCGTTTTGTTCAGTATTGAATTTCCATATTCCATCAGTCAGCTTTCCATTCAGGTGTGTCTGATAGCCATAATCGTACCTGAAAAAAATAAAATATTTGTATTCTTCATCCGCTTTGTGAATAATAGTATTGCTTTCTGCGTGTGTAGTATAAGTGTATTTCCATTTTGTGTTAACGAATAAATTTTCATTTACAGGAGCATAAATAGTAGCATTGCTGTCTGTTATCTGAGCTAAGCCGTTGTTGCTGTTAAGCATCAGGCAGAGCAAAAGACAATGACAGTAGACTACAGAATATGACAGGTGTTTTGTTGACATAAAAAGCTAATACAACAGAAATAGATTAAAAATGATTTCAATTATAAATGTAAAAAGGTTTCGTTTTATGCAAAAAAAATAATGGAATCCTAAGATAGTTCAATGTTAATATTTAGTGGATTACCTGTTGATAAGTAATGATTTGCAATTAAAATAACAGTGAAAAACCCTTGATGCTCAATTGTAAGTTATTATACAAAAATAGTAAATTATACTCAATTATTTTTTAATGATTGGGGATCTGTTAAATATTAAAATAATTTTAACATCAAAAGTATATGATTATTCTAATAACCTCTTTTGAAGTGTTTGATTAAAGAAAAAAATGAGCATTAATTATTAAATTGATTAATTTAAATTGAATCAATACAATCAGACTTTTTGAATAATAAGCTGCCAAAGAGTTTAAAGTTAAAATTTAGTTATTAAAACTATAGAAAAACAACTATTTAAGGGTAAATCCGTATCTTGTTTATGTGTATTCGGTTCTATAAATAACAAAAGGTTTAATTATCTAACAAATACCTGTAAAAAGCTGTTTGTTTTATTGTTCAGTCCTTTTATATATTTCACAGGTAAAAACCAGTTTTCAATTAAAACATATTATTACTCATTATGTTATTTCCTTTTGGTTTTTTTAGCCCAAAATCAGGAGTGATAATTAATTTTTAAGTTTTATGCTAAGTATGGTAAGATTGTTTCTTTTTTCAACAATATTGGTTTTTTTTATTCAAACTACCTCTCAGGCTCAGTCAGCCTCTTTGGCACGTAAGTATTTTTCTGATGGAGAATTCGAAAAAGCCGCTTCTTTGTATAAGGAACTTCATGAACGCAATCGATCCAATGATTACTTTTTTGAACGATACTTTTTGACTTTACTGGAACTTGAAGACTACAAGGAAGCAGAGAAGATGATGAAAAAGTCTATAAAGGCTGCACCGGAAAAAGTAGAACGCTACGTTAGTTTTGGGACTCTTTATGATCGTCAGGGCAAAAGAGAGAAGGCAAACGAACAATACGAAAAAGCTGTTAAGTTGTTACCTTCTGTTCAGATGCAGGTAGTCAAGCTTGCCAATACTTTTATCAAAAACAAAAGTTATAAGTATGCTATTGCAACCTATGAAAAAGGGACTAAATTACTGAAGATAAAAAATATGTTCTCCTATGAATTAGGATCAGTTTACCGCCTGAAGGGAGATATACCAAAAATGATAGAAAGTTATCTTGATTGTTTGGAATATATGCCTAACAGAATGACCAATATACAGGCATTTTTTCAGAGAGAGTTGTCCAAGACGGATGGGTTTTCAGAGTTAAAAAAACAACTCTATATCCGTATCAATAAATTTTCAGAAATCTCTATTTATTCAGAAATGCTTATTTGGGTTTTTGTGCAGCAAGAAGAATTTGAGAATGCTTTGCGTCAGTCAATAGCATTAGATAAGCGACAAAACGAAAACGGAAGCCGTATTTATCGTCTTGCTCAAACTGCCATCAGAGAAAAACAGTATGATTCAGGGATTGCTGCCTATACTTATATTATCAAAGAAAAAGGAATTGACTGCCCTTATTATATTGATTCAAAACGATATGTTCTGGCTGCAAAAAGAGACAAACTTGTAGAGGGGTATAACTATTCAAAAGAAGAGTTACTGGAACTTGAAGAGGAATATAAGGGCTTTTTGGATGAATTTGGACGAAGTTATAATACTGCTGTTATTATGCGGGAAATGGCCGAACTAGAGGCTTTTTACCTGAACGACCTGGATAAAGCTATAGCAATTCTTGATGTTGTTATTAATATGTCCAGGCTGTCACGAATATCTATTGCAGAAGCAAAAATTGATCTTGGTGATTATTATTTAATGCAGGGAGAGGTGTGGGAATCAAGTCTTTTATATTCTCAGGTAGATAAAGAAATGAAAGATGCGCCATTGGGTGAAATGGCACGGTTTAAAAACGCGAAATTGTCTTATTATAAAGGTGATTTTGAATGGGCTCAGGATCAGCTTGATGTGTTGAAAGGCTCCACTTCTGAATTAATTTCCAATGACGCCATTAATTTATCTGTTTTTATTCTAGAACATTACGCTTTGGATACTTCAGCACAGCCTATGTATATGTTCGCGAAGGCTGATTTGTTGACTTTTCAGAATAAATTTGATGAAGCAGTTATTGTAATGGATAGTGTTATGATAAAATTTAAAGATCATGGATTGGGAGATGATATTTTGATGGTGAAATCTGAGATTGCCTATAAAAAACGGGACTATAAATTGGCTGTGGAGCTCCTGGAGAGAATTCCCGAAGAATTTCCTGAAGGAATTTTAGTAGATAATGCTATATTTAAAATGGCAGAGCTATATGAACTCAGGTTACAGGATACTCAAAAAGCAATGGAGCTCTACGAAAAAATTCTTTTTGATCATCCCGGGTCTCTCTTTACTGTAGAAGCAAGAAAACGTTTCAGAAAGTTGAGAGGCGATGGAGTCTGACAAGAATGTTTTTAAATACAGACACCTGAAGGGTCTCAGAAAATATATTTTTTTTAGTAGTCAGATATCGTAATGACCCAAAAGGCAATATGGAAAATTGTAATTTTAGTAAGCACTGCATTAGTCGGTATTTTTGGCATGCAGGTGTATTCTATTATAACAACTTTTCAGCTGAACGGAGAATTATTTGATGGGTCTGTGCATAATGTACTCGACCATATCGTTTCCAAGCTTGAACAAAAAGAACTTGAAAAAACACGGGACCTATATGATTTGCCCAGGTTGACTACTATTGCCTCAAATAATAATTCAAGAAAAATAGCTACTTCGCTGGAAGTGGATGAAATCTCAGATTATTTTTCTTCAGATTCATCTACTGAATTGCATTTCTCCCCGGTCGATACACTGACATCCAATAATGTTCAACTCCTGGCTAAAAACTTCAGGACTACGGAAAGTAAAAGAACCTGGCATAAAGGGGAAAACAAAAATGCCTACATGGTACATTTTGAGAGATTCTTTGTGCACCATGGAATCGTCAGAGATATACCGGTTCAGCAGCGTATAAGTATCAAGTCCTTGGATACGCTGCTGAGACAGGAATTGATAGAAAAAGGAATAACAACTCCTTATGTTTATGGGGTTTATTCTACTAAAGAAAGTGCTTTTGTAATGACTTCATTGTTTAATCAAAAGTCGGAAGGTAAATATTCTAAAAGAGAAAATTTCAGGTATTCTATCAGTTTGTTTCCTCATTCTAATGATATGGTTGCCAAGCTTTATGTTGACTTTCCCTCTAAGGTGAACTTTCTTTGGAGTGGTTTATGGGTCAATTTATTCGGTACTTTTGTTTTTACTGGTATTGTTTTCTTTTGTTTCTATTATACCATTAAAATAATATTGGAACAGAAAAAACTATCAGAAATGAAAAGTGATTTTCTGAATAATATGACCCATGAATTCAAAACACCTATAGCAACTATTTCAATTGCCGCGGATACCATTAAAAAATGGATAAATAAAGGCCGTCCTGAAAAAGCTATGCGCTTTTTAAATATTATTGAAGAGGAAAATAAAAGGATGAACGGACAGGTTGGCAAAGTATTGCAAATGGCAAGAATTGACAAAAGAGAATTTAAACTTAACCTTGTAGAAGTTTATTGCGATGATGTAATTCTGGGGGCTGCAGAAAAAATTGCCTTACAGGTTGAGAAAAAAGGAGGTAGAATAGTTTTGGATCTACAAGCTCAAAACTCTGTTATTCAAGCTGACGAAACTCATTTTACCAATATAATTTTTAACCTGCTTGACAATGCCAATAAATACTCTCCGGATAAACCACTCATTACTATCAGGACAATAAACACAGGGAATGGATTACAGATAGAGATAGAAGATAATGGACTCGGAATAAGTAAGGAGGCCCGAAAATATATTTTTGATAAATTCTATAGAGTGCCTACAGGAGATTTACACGACATTAAGGGCTTTGGTCTCGGGCTTAGTTATGTGCAGGCAATTGTGACCGCCCACGGAGGGTCTATTGACCTGAAGTCTGAACTTGGGTCAGGAACTAATTTCATTTTGTTATTTCCTTTTAATCAGGAAGCATAAAAATATTTTCCAAATGAATAAACAAGTCTTAATATTGAAGCAGACATCTGCTTTTGTTCAAAAGGACTTTGAAGTTGATTCAATTCCTGAGGATGTTACGGAGGAAGAATTGCTCGATTTTTTGAAAAGATATATTTACGACCTTCTGGATAACAACATGGAACGTCTTTTTTATTTGATGTACAGGCTTGACATCAACGAACAAAAGGTTCAGGAGGCGCTGTCTCCAAAAGCTGAGAAGCCCCCGCATGAATTGATTGCAAAATTAATTTATTCAAGAGAAAAACAAAAAGCCCTTTCCCGTATTGAATACACAACCCCAAATACTGAAGATGTGGGGGATGGCTGGAATTCATAATCTCTTATATTTTTTTGTTTAATTATCTAAGGCTTAAATGTATTTAAATGAATTGGTTTAATGTTGAGATAAAGGCAAGGTGTTCGGATATTGACAGAATGGAAAAGCTTCTCCATGAATTTAAGGCAGATTTCAAAGGGGAAGACCATCAGATTGATACTTATTTTAATACAAGTCAGGGTAGGTTGAAGTTAAGAGAAGGAAATATCGAAAATGCACTGATTCATTATGACAGAGGAAATCAATCACAGCCTAAAGTTTCTGATATTTGTTATTATATACCTGAAGTTATTGAAGATTTGAAAATGGTTTTAACTACGTCCTTGGGGGTGAAAGTAATTGTAGATAAAAGAAGACAGATTTTTTTCATCGAAAATGTCAAGTTTCATCTTGATAAAGTAAAAAGCCTCGGAACATTTATAGAAATTGAAGCTATCGACAAAGAAGGCATTACAGGGGAAGAGAAATTACGGGAACAATGTTATTACTTTATGGCAATGTTTGGAGTAATGAAAGAGCATTTAATTGCTGAATCTTACAGTGACATGATGATAAATATCAAAATCTAAGCAGAAAGTGCTATGGCAGCAAAACTCACTTTTGCGCCATCAACCTCAAGTAACTTTACGGCACACGCTTCAAGTGTTGCCCCCGTTGTAATCACATCATCTACCAACAACAGGTGTTTGTCTTTTATTTTATCTGGCATAGCTACCTTAAAGGCAGACTGAACATTTTCAAAACGATCAGTTCTTGATTTTTTTGTTTGGGTTTCAGTGTTTTCTGTCCTGATTAAAAAAGACTCAGACCAGGGTATGTTCATAGTTTCTGAAAGCCCCTTTGCAAACATTGTTGCCTGGTTATATCCTCTGAAATGTTCTTTTTTCGGGTGAAGTGGTACAGGAATAATGATATCTACAGAGTTGTAAGGAGGTGTATTTGCTAGCTGGTTTCCATACATTTTACCAAGTTCTATCCCTATGTCAGGTTTATTTTCATATTTCAACCTGTGAATAAGTTTTTGAAGTAAGCCGCCTTTACTGAAAACGAAACTCGTTGATGCGTGTTGTAATATTATTCTGCCCCAAAACCTGTCTGTGACAGGGTTTTCTGGTTTTAGATGATAGTTTGTTGGTGTAATATTATAATGACACTGTATGCAAACAGAGCTGTTTTTTGATGGAATGTTTTTTTCACAGGCAAAACACAAATCAGGATAAATTAAATCTGCAATCTTCAGGAAGGGGAGATATAGTGGGAACATTTTTTTGTTGTTTTAAACAGTAGGAATTCATAATATTATTTTGCGTCGTGGATGATTTCAAGGTCTGGGAAATAAGCTAATTAAGCTTGTTTGCAGTTTTTTGCTTGGTTTTTATTGCAAATCATTCTAAGTCGTGGTAAAATTTTGAAAACACTATTATGAACAAATTATAATTTTGTTATGTGTGTGTGTGGTTTTTTTAGATAATATTAATATATTTAGCATACTAAACTAAGAAATATTTTGAATTATAATGATATAAAAATTAAACTATGACAAAAATTACTACAATTTCTTTTGCGCTCGCTATATTGGGAGGTTTTCATGTCAATGCACAGAATGTGGGGATTGGTATTGCAACGCCTCTGGCAAAAACACATGTTAATCAGACTGCAGCAGTCGATGGTGTGTTAATAGATCATTCAGGGGCTGCAGGTAATTCTATAGAAGTCAATCAATCGGTTGCTGGAAATGGCAGTTCTGCTACTTGGATAAAAAACAGTGGGACAAACAGAGCGGTATTTGCTGAAATTCTTAATGCGGCTAGTTTGGCTTCTGTTGTACAAACAGACAATGACGGTTTAGGAGAAGGTCTTTTCGTTAATCAATTGAATACTGGAGCTTCTTCAAATGGTATTCTCGTAAGTCATTTCGGTACCGGAGCCGCTGCACGTGGAGTGGAGGTAGATATTAATTCAGCCGGCAATACAGCAATAGGTTACTCTTTATTCCACACAGGTGAAGGACGTGGGTCTTATATGAGTTTGAGTAATGCAGCAAATGGTTCAACAGGTTCTGCTATTTATCATGCAGGTCTTGGAAGAGGAACCTATTATAGTTTGTCAAATCCCGCAAACCCTGCCACTGGAAATGCATTGTTTCATGCTGGCACCGGATGGGGTACTTATATAGGAATGACAAATGCTGCAAGTACTGGTATAGGATTTTATTTAGGTCATGATGGTTTAGGAAGAGGAGGAAACATCTCTTTGAGTAATACTGCCAATACGGATATAGGATGGGGTATTTGGAACTCTGGGACAGGAACAGGTCTTTATTCTGAAACTGAAGGGGATGCTGTTTTTGGGTTCGTCAATGGTACTCAGGGAACAGGAGGAACTTTTATTGTCAATAATACGGCTGCAGATAGAAACAGTATTGGTCTTTTTGTAGTTTATGCAGGAACTGGTGGTGGAGCTGCTGGCGGTGGTAATGCTGCAGAGATTCAACATGATGGAAATAACGGTAATGCCGTTGATGTCTTTCTTGGTGATCCTTCATTGGCTGCAGGTCCTGCTAATACTACAAGTGAGTATAGTACGCTGTCGGCTTCTCATTATGCTACCGGGACATCACCAACTGCTGGACTTTCAAAAACAGCAGGGAACTTTTCGAATAATAGTGCTGACCCTACAGTAATGGTTTTTAATAATGGTTCTAATGATGGTGATGGTATAAATGTATTTGTTGATCCTGTATTTTCTGCTAATCAAGCCGCAGGGATATACTCCCAATCTTCTGTCGCTGGAGGTGGTGCCGGTATAGGTGTTTTTGGTTTTGGAGGAGACTTTGGTGTTGTTGGTTCAACTAGTGGAGGGAATAATTTAGGCGTTTTCTCTAATACTGATTTTGCTGCAGTTGGAACAAAAGCATTTTTGACAGACCACCCTTTGGATCCTGAAAATAAAACCCTGCGTCACTTTTGTATTGAATCAAATGAAGTTTTAAATATGTACAGAGGAATAATTGAATTGGATGCTAATGGCCAGGCGGTGGTTAGTCTTCCTGATTACTTTGATGAAGTAAATATTAATCCTTCTTATCAGTTAACTCCAATTGGGACGGGAACTCAACCCTATGTTGCAAGCGAAATTTCAGGAAATAAATTTACTGTAGCCGGTGCGCCCGGAACAAAAGTTTCATGGACTGTACATGCTCAGAGAAATGATGCTGTAATTAGATATTTCAGTAGTAAAATTGAAAACTACACATCGGATGTAAGAAATAAAAGACCATCAGAAGTTGGAAAGTATTACTTGCCTGAGGCTTATTCTGCTGACAAGACCAAGGGGATTTTGTATAATGAGGGAAGAGATAAAAATTATAGAGAAAAAGATGATTTTGTAAAACAACAAAAAGCCAATTCTTCTCCTGAAGCTAAGTCCGCCCCTTATCAGAATGTTAAAAATGTATCTGATTCAAAAGAGAAAGAAGAAATGTCTTCTCCTGTCAGATCTAATACTGACGATGATAAGTTGAGTAATAGATAAACTCTTTCTTTAGGTATTATAATAAAAAAAAACCACCCGGATTGTTTCCGGGTGGTTTTTTTATGGCTATGCATTGTCAATTTCAATTAGGATGATAACTAAGCGATATTTCGTTGCCTTTGGTGTCAATTAATTTTATTAGATGAAAGGAAACATATGATATGCTGTATTCATACTTAAATGTCTCTTCATCAGAAGGGTCATTATATAGTGTCAGATTATTCTGATCTGAAGAAATTTCCCATAAACCGTATATGTTCTCCCCTTTTATTTTTGCTTCAAACACTCCATTAATCATCAAATCCAGAAATAAGCTTTCATTAATCCATTTGTGGGCTAAAAGCAAATAAGTATCATCTCCTTCGGGGTTAAGGAGGGCATGAGGACTGTCATGATCAAATACCGAAGAGGGAGGGCTTACAAAAGTGCTGTCTGATGAGTATGCAGAAATTGCCAATAAGGTAAATAAAGGAATAACAAATAAATTTTTCATGTGGGTCAGATTAGAAAACTTAGGGAATACAAGAGGTCCTTTCAAAATGAATCTGAGGCTCATAAAATAAGTCTCTTGTATTATTTTACGAAGACCATTAAAATTTGTTTTGCTATTTTGATGAATAAAAAAAACTCAGCTATGAAAATAGCTGAGTAGTATTAAAAGCATAAACGGATTTTTTTGTGTTTTTATTCTTCTGGGAAAAAATTAATTCTGTTTCCTTCGGAGTCTACTGCAACGAGTCGGTCATATGAAATATTAATTAGTTCATAGGTTTTACTGAAGCTTTCGTTTTTAGCACCCTCTGCATCTTCCTTTCCAATTAGTTTTAAAGTTCTCTCATCATCAATGCCATTAGATAAACCCCATCTTCCTGTGTAATGCTTACCATCAAGCATGGCATCGAATGAGCCTTCATTGCCTAAGTCAATGTAGTCTTCTCCAAATTCCCACTTGCGGCTGATAGTAGATTCGGTCGTGCCTCCAAAGTCCTCCTGAGAAGTTGAGTTAGGTATAGCCCTTGTTTTTATGGCTTCCACTGATTCTTCACTTGTATTGTCAGAAGCACAGGAAAAGAGAGATAATAAGGCAACAATTGTTATATAAAATAATGCAGTGTAGGTTTTCATTTTTGTAAATTTAATTAATAAAAAAAAGGTGTTTCTGAGAAGAGAATAGTAATTGAAAATATGTTTATTTTGTAGCAGTGAATTCAATTTCATTCCCTTGGTCATCATGTACTGTTATGTTTGTTTCAGAAATTTCGACAATAGAATAAGTCAGTTCAAAGTTACTTGAGCCTTCAGGGGTATTGCCCTCAAAGTTTAGAGACTGAAGGTCTTTACTAATATTCCATTTTCCTGAAACTATATTTTCAGTATCAAATGTTCCTTCAAAAGATTTGTCACTTGTTAAGCTAAAAGAGATTTCAGCGTTTTTATTGCTCCATTTTCCAACAAGCATTGTGTCCATTTCTTCAGGGCTTCTCTCTGTTTCAAGGCTTCTGCTTGTTATTTCAATAGATATATCTTCAACGGTAGCATCAGCTATAGGTTCTGTTTCAGGGCTGGAACAGGAAAAAACAAGAAGTGCCAGGGTAAAAGTTGAAAGACAATAAATTATAGATTTCATGAAATTAAGTTTTGTAATAAAAAAGAAATTATCAATTCTGAAAATTAAAAATAAAAGCAGATAATAGTTTTTTATTAATAATGGATGAAACTCAGTAAGAGTTATTTTGTGGTTAATGTGAACCGGTAAATAAATTGTTACAATTAATAATGTAATTTGTATAAGAAGTGTTACCTCCGAACAAATATAAGAATAGCTTTTTATAAAAAAATATTTATTATCTCATAATAACAAATTATTAATGCCGAATAGACTCTTTTGTTAACTATCATCAATATTTGTGCATTAAAAAACAAAATCCCTAAATTTTAGTTTAGGGACTTGTTGGCTTGATTTATTGAAGGATACCGCTAAGTTATTAATAAATCAATTATGTTTTTATTCTTTCAGAATATTGTCATGTGCTTAATTATAGATAGTTTTTGTAAGACTTTTTCTAAAAAAATATTATTCCATCAAAAGTAGAATCGTTCGAATAACAGGGTCTTAGAAATGAAGTTTTAGAGAAATTGTGATTTGTCATGTTGAATAGTATAAAATTGTGAAAGGATATTAAAAAGTTATTCTGAATGCAAAAAGCATCCGGAATAAATCATCCTGTTTAATAAGTGTAAAATAAAGAGCAAGTTACAATTTCATCTTAATGAGAATTAAGACAAAATGTAATTAAGTTGTAAACAAAGGTGGGTGTAACTTAAATTAAAAATTTAAATATTGAAAGCCTTAATGAACAACTATTTTTGATGTGTAAATAGTTGTGTCGTTATGGTAAAGACGGCATATATATAGCCCCTGATTAAGTTTTTCTCTACCTATAGTTATTTGCTGTTGCTTGTTAGTGTTTATTGTTCTTATTACCCTTCCGTTTATATCAATAATCTGTAATTGCATGTTCTGTTCGTATTCACCACTCAAATATAATGTGGAGAAGTTATTGAATGGAGTGGGGTATATAGAAGCTGATAGCTTGTTGTCAATCAATTTGTCAGTTTCTTCTGTGTTTTTAGAGTTGTTAATCTCTGATTGATGTGTTTGTGCAGAGTTGTTTGTTGTATTGTTATTTACTTGCTGAGTTGAACAATAATTGAATTTAGAAATAGTACTGATGTCAAAACCTCTATCAGTTACTGAAGTGGAAGTGCCATTTGTGTTTCCTCCGGTTGTGTTTCCAATTAATGAAACAGAATCGGGATCATTGGAAAGTATAACATTATCCTCAAATACTGAATTCTGATTTCCAAATCCGTTTGGGTTTGAAAAGTCAACAAACCGGGCACCCGTTTCGCTTATTGTTGAATTATTGGAATTTCCTGCATCCGAATCATCAGAGTTTCCGTTATTTCCGGTAGTGAAATTATCCAGGTAGTAGTCAATCATTTCCTGACAGGGAGAGTCAGGGAAGATGTGGGTGTTAATGCATTGGTTTATAACGCTGCCTGTAGGGAGCTCAATCATGAATTCAGAACATTCATTTGGCCTTACATCTGAAAGGTCAAACAGGTGTAAACCCTGTGGCTGTGTTGCAAATGAAATTGATGACCTTGTAATCTGAACTTCGGCAGAAACAGTGAGGTGTAAATAGGCATTTGTAGCAGTAGAATTCCCCAGGTTGCAATAGGAAATAATAAATTGGTTGTCTTTTGAAGTTGAAGGAATGACTTCGACTTTCATAAGCGGACACATGCCGCTATTCTGTTGTAACCCATTAACAACAGTGGATTGACTGTTGCTTACGTTGCTGTAAAGTAAAAATAGTATAGCAACAAAATATGTAAAAGAGACTTTCATAATAATAAATTTTGAGATGTTCTTACTGCTGTCTTGGGTTTGTACTTCTAAATATAGGCTAAAAAATATACACAATACAATACAAAAATAATCATTTATCAGATAAAAATATGTTGAAAAAATAAAAAAAACATAAAATAAGCTGTTTTAACAAGTGTTTTTAAGTTATATTGTGGTTGATTTATCAGATTATTGTAATAGGTTTTTTGGTTTGAGGGTTGGTTGAGAAAATGTAATTTATGTTTGCTAAAACCAAAATGACCCGATAATGATTATGAAATAATGGACAATTATACCAACATTAATAGTGCCAAGGAGCTAAAATTACAAATTATATGTTAAAGTTGGCTTGCGAAAGGTTAATTTTAACACTATATGTTTGTAATCAATACGAAAATCATTGATTCGGACTTTTTTGTGAACCTAAATTCTTATAGGTTTTGTTAAAAAAAGAGGTCGATTGTTTCTCCAATGATTTTTTTTGAATAATAATATATTAAATTCGATATCATAGAAATGTTAGTTTTTCTATGGGACATTATTTATTTTAGTTTTTCCTCTTAAATTATTTTTTTAATGTTTAAAAGTAAACTTATTAGACTGTTTAGGACATTGGATGACTCGGAATGCCGTCTGTTTAAAAAGTGGATAATATCTCCTGTTCACAACAAGCACAAAGATGTACAGATGCTTTTTGAGTATCTTTTTACAAGACAAAATATTAGTCCTGTTACCACTCAAAGAGATAGGGTCTATAGCTATTTGTATCCTGATGGGGAAATAAATATGTCAAGAATGAGACATATTATGTCTTTTGCAACGGAGGTGCTGGAGGATTTTATAAGATATAAAGAATATGTAAGTGATGAACAAAATGCCAAAATAATATTGTTGCGTGGTCTCAGGAAACGAAAACTCAAGAAGGATGCTCAAAAACAAGAACAACTAATCACTAAATTTCTTGATAAGGAAGAAATACAAAACGAAAATTATTACTGGCTTAAATACAAACTTGAAGTTGAACAGTTCAGATTGCACACTGAAGGCGACAGACCTTCAAATACTAATTTACAGCAGGTGATGGATAGTTCTGCTGTAGTTTTTGTTTTAAGTACACTTCGTTATGCATGCATCAGTATTTCACATCAAAACCTATTTAAAACAACTTATGAAATTCCTTTTATAGATACTATCTTGAAATCTATTGAAGAAGATGCTTTTGCTGAGGTCATCAGCATTCAGATTTATTATGCATGTTATCTTTCTCTTACTCAGCCTGACAAAGACAGACCTTATGAGCTTTTAAAAAATTATCTGATTGATTTTCCTGACATTTTTCCTCCTTCTGAATACAAAGAAATTTATGAATTCGCATTGAATTATTGTATCAAGCGATTGAATAAAGGAAATAAAAAATATGCTGAAGAAGCTTTTGAATTGTATATGAAAGGTATTAGTAACAAGGCCTTGTTAGAAAATAACTACTTAAGCCACTTTGCCTACAAAAATATAGTAGCAATTGGGCTTTTTCTCGAAAAAACAGAGGAAATAAAACTGTTTATCCCGGAAGGTGGCGCTTTATTACACCCCGATTACAGGGATAATTATATACATTATAATTTTGCCAAGTTCTATTTCTCAATAAAAGACTATGATCAGGCAAGAGAAATGTTGATCAGTATGGAATACGATGATTTGTTTATGACAGTCGATGCAAAAATGATGTTGCTGAAAATTTTCGTAATGCAGGAGAAATTCGACCTGATGGAGTCTTTCGTAAAAAGTTTTTCGCAATTTCTACGCAGAAAATCCGAATTGAGTTATCACAGAAAAGGTTTTCTGAATACGGTCAGATTAATACAGAAACTAATTTATGTTTACACAAAAGAGGAAAAACAAATATTGGTAAAGGAAATAAATTCAACAGACCCTTTATATGAAAAAAAATGGCTGCTCGGTCAATTGGAACAATAATTAAATTAGCTTCTTTGCACCTTCTCCTACTACATCCTGCAGGTATTCTCTGTCTTCACAAAGCTCTAAAAGGTCACTTTCTATAAACTTTTTTACGCTTGACTGTATGTGGTCAGGGTATAGAAGGTGCATGTTAGGGCCTGCATCCAAACTGAAATACAGGGGGCTTTTTGTGGTTTTACGCCACTCCCGTATGCGTTTTATAATTTCTATTGAGTTGCCTTCCATTAGAATGTAGGAAGGGCTTGATGTCATCATTAAGGCATGTAACTGTAAGGCTTCCTGTTCTGCTATCTCTCCGAAAGTCTTTATGTTGCCTTCTTGCAACGCCTTAAGAAGTATGCCCATGTTCTCGTGAGCTTGTTGATACCGTATGTCAGAAAAAGGATTGTTGTTCATCAGTGCATGTCCTTTAGTACTTGAAACACTTTTTTTTGCCTTGCTTACCATCAGAATATCATCATGATAGCTGTGAAATACATCATGTGCTTTGTCACCAAAAGGAATAGCATAATTGTCAGATGAAAAATTTGCCCAGCTGCTTTCCCCCCATAGGGCCAGTTGAGGGTAAATAGAACGACAGGCAGACCCGGAACCCAATCGGGCTATTTGAGAAGCTTTTCTGAAAAATATTTCTTCGTTTTCGTTTGTAATCCCAATTGTCCTTTCCATGCTGCAGAGACAAAGTGCCAATGCGCTCATCCCCGAAGCAGAAGAGGCTATTCCGGCAGAATGAGGAAAAGAATTATGAGAATTAATGCTTAATTTATAATCTGTCAGAAAAGGCATGAAGTCAGAAATGCTATGTAAGAATTTATGAACTTTTGCTTGGAATTCAGTATTGATTTGGTTTTCAAATAAAAACTCAAGATCTAAAATACCATTTTTTTCTTTTTCTTCGAATTCAAGCGATGTCTCTGTATAGGCATTGTTCAGCGTGAAACTGATTGATGCATTTGCAGGCAGTTGTCTTCCGTGTTTTCCCCAATATTTAATGATTGCAAGATTTGAAGGGCTGCGCCAGTGCGTTTTCATAAATTTCTGATTAATGATTTGGAAAATTAATGCAGCACAAAAATAATAATCATTATCAAAGAGTAGCCTTTCGGAACCTAATTCTTTTTGTGAAGTCCTGTTTATTGGTATTTTTTTTGCAAACCAATCCCTTGTCCGGTCCTGACCTGTAGGTGAAATGCCCCCCCCCTCCCGGACGGATTTGTATAAGAATCGGCGGTAGGTATGCATCCGTGATGACCCGCTAATAAAGAGGCATTTTTTGATGTAGGGCGGGGGGCGACTACTTTTAATCAACGCCATGCACTGTCAACCCCTTTGCTTACTCAAAAGAATGATTAATATTCTTTGATAAGTTCATCGTATTTGAAAATGGTGTCAAAACCCTTGGCTTCAAAATAAGCCTTGGTCTCTTCTTCGCTTTTGTTGCTTGTTACAAGAACGAAATCACCACCCCATCCACCTAAGGACTTTACTTCGCCCCAAAAATCATTGAAGTACAATTCTTTGGCTCTTGGTTGTTTGATGACAGATTTAACAAGGTCTTCATGCTCGGCAATCAATTCGTTGAAATCTTTAAGATTATTTGTGTACTGTGCAATGTCATGCGTGATTTGAGTAATCCTTGGCAAAGGTAAGCCTCTTTCCTCGGGGGTTGAAACCATAAAATATACCAGGGCCTCCCTTGTGTTTTGTTTTTTTTCGAGATAGACAAAATATAGATTTTTTTTGAACTCCGGATTGAACCCGGACTTTTCCCAACGGTTTTTGCCGTTGAACTTCTGAAAAAGCATAGGCCCTTTCGCTGTCGCAGCAACAATGTCGTACCCAGAACCTCCAAAGGTTCTTTTTAGTAATTGAAAAGGATCGGTTTGTGACCATTCGGCAATCATGGTTATAAGAGTTGAACTCGAACCCAGTCCCCAGCTTCTGGAGAATTCAAGAACTGATTTTGCTTCAAATGAATTTCCCGCTCTGAGGAAATCAGGATTTAATGCCTGCGCCTGTCTTAATGTATTTTGAAGTGATTCAGCAATTTCCTTATGACCATCACCTTTAGAATCGATAATTTTCATGCCTGGTAATTCATAGGTGGCCTGAAACCATATCTCATTTTCTGGATTGTAACTTTTCCAAGAAAGTTGATTGTTTTCCTTGGTTGGTTGTACGTCGAGCGTTTGACCGAGTTTTGTTGGGAGAGCAAGTGCTACAGCTCCTTCTGTAACGAAGTATTCTCCTGTAAGAAGTAGTTTCCCGTTTGTACGCATTGAAAAACTCATAATAATATATTTAAATTTTTAATTGGTTTTGTTCAGGATCTAAAAAGGCAGTAAAAACAGGTATTGTATGCCTTCCCTAAAATTAGTCATTTTTTTCAATAAAAAGGATTATTTTAGAAACTAAATTTAATCAGTAGTTGATATGTATTAACAAAAATAAAATCTGATGCTTCGGGAAAATATTTTATATTCCTATCATAATCAGTAGTCTTTTATATGTAAAATATACTGATTTGATACTATCGCTAATTGTTGACGGTGTTGTGGTTCCCTTCTGAAATTTATAGCTGATCATTGCGGGTTAATCGGTTTGGGATTAGATGCTGAACAGGCTGATTCAATGAAAATCGAAACACAAGAAGTAAAAAGTATAAGTAATGGTGTAATATGTGTTCTTATAATAATCAAAACTTTGATTTACTTAAAATTAGCGTATTTTTACAATATTAATCATTGTATCTAAGTTCTAATTGATGTGATTGTCTATTGAAAACCAATTTTTTAAAGTAATAATAATAACAATGAAAGTTAATTTTATTTTGACAGCAATAGTATTTTTCTGTGTCTCTGCATCTGTTATAAGTCAAAAATTAATTGATGATACTAAAGTTATAAAAGTGCTGATGTTTGAAAATGAACACAAAGACAAAAAAAAGATAATTAATCAAACAGCAAGAATCAAGTATAAACTAAGAAGTGATTCAAAGCGTGTTTATAAAGGTACTCTTGAAGATATTAAGGAAGGGTTAATGGTTGTTGATGGTCAGGTGATTTTGTTTAATGACTGTAGTATGATAGCCGGACGTGTTTTTAGTGAAGAGTTGTTGATTGGCGGTGTTTGCAGCGGAATAGGCTTAACTACTATTATTTTTGGTGCTGCCCTTGCAGGGAATATAATTGTTGGCGGGACTATAGTTGCAGGTGGTTTAGCTGCACTGATTGCCGGTATTGTTATGGTTACGAAAGTAAAAAGATTCAACCTTGATAAGGGCTGGGTGGTGCACAGTGCTGAAATAATATATAATGCGGCAGAATGACATAAAAAAAGCCTCCTGATTTTTTCAGGAGGCTTTTTTAGTTGCTATGATTACTAAGGTCCTTTGCTTTCTTCTTTTTCAGGTTTTACTGTCAGCAGGATGGCTTTGTCAAGGTCAAGGAATTGTTTTGCGATTGTTTGAATATCTTCTTTCGAAAGATTATCCAACAACTTGTCATAACCTTTTATGCCGGACAGGTCTCTCCCGGTTTTATAGTAACTGCTGAGAATGTTTCTCCAGAACTTGTTTTTCTCCAAATCACTTTCACGGCCTCTTCGTAAAGTTTCTTTAACTTTTTTGTAATTCTCATCCGAGGGGCCTTCGGCCTGTAAGGCTTTGACTTCTTCCTTTACGGCTTCAACAAGGTTTTCTACATTGTCAGGAGCACATTGGAAATAGACGGTCACATCAGAGTAGCCCTTGGGTTTGTTTTGCATGCCGCCGCCAACATATGGGCTGTATACTCCTCCCTTGTCTTCTCTCAGGTTCTCCCGCACCATGATGCTCAATACTTTTGACATTGCTGTAACATTGAAGCTCTTCTTTGCTGTCCATTCCGTTTCGTTAACAAAGCCTAAATAAACATTTGCCTGTGGAGCAAGTCCTTTTTTCAGGTTGTTGGCAGTGCCTTTTGAAGGTAGAGAGACGCCCACGTCTTTCCAGTTTTCTGTCCTGTTTGTTGATGGTAGAGATCCTAAATATAATTCAAGTAAAGGCTTGATTTTTTCAGGTTCAAAATTGCCTACAAAAACAAAGGTAAAGTCAGAGAAATCGGCAAAACGATCTTTGTATATTTCATAGACACGGTCATAATCTATTTTATCCATGTCTGCCTCGGTAGGCACCGCTATTTTTCTGATATGATTATTGTATTTGATCTTCGATAGCTCATTCTGGAAAAATACCCTTGGACTTGAACCAAGATTTTTCAATTGTTCTTTGTTTTGTTCGATTACCCTGTCAAAAGATTCTTTGTCTTTTCTGGGCTCGGTGCCGTAAAGATGGACTAGTTTTAGCATGGTTTCAAAGTCTTCAACAGAAGAAGAACCGTAAAAGCCTTCATGCAACTCTCCTATATATGGGGCGATTTCTAATGTCTTACCGGTTAATTTTTTTTCCAGTGCAATTAAATCAAATTTTGCAAGACCGGCTTCTTCAACAATACCCGCAGCGTTAATTGCCGTCTGATAATCTTTGTCTTCGTATAAAGAATGTCCACCCGGACTGAAAGCATTGATAAGTATCTGGTCATTTCTGAAGTCTGTAGGTTTCATAACAACGCGTACTCCATTAGATAATTTGAACTCTGTAATGTTCAAGCTGTCTTTCTTGATCTCTTTAGTCTCAACAACTTTGCCTGCTTCAGGTTTCTTTTCCATCAAAGGCATGTCTAAGAATTTATCTTTGTATGCTTCTGTTTCAGTATCTTTGAAATCTTCAAGTACCTTTCTTATTTCCTCTTCTGTAGGCATGATGACACTTTCTTTCTCAGGAGCAGTAATTACAAGAGCACGATTTTTTTCTATGATCCAGTTTCCTGACAGTTTGTTGATTTCAGAGAGAGTGATAGAAGGTAAAAATTCTTTGACTAGCTGAAGTTCTTTTTCTGCGCCGAACATAGGTTGATTGTCAAGGAAATGATAAACGCATTCCATTGCCAGTTTGCCGGAAGTCGTTTTGTCTCTTTCCTTGTATTGGTTTTCCATTAGTTTTTTGAGCGAAAGTTTCTGACGTTCAAGTTCTGTGTCTGTAAAACCGTGTTGCAATACCCTTTGGTTTTCGCGCATTAAAATCTTTAATGATTCTATCAGGCCGTTTTCCTTTGTCTGAGCAACGGATGAATATGCATCTTTGGCTCTTACAAAACTACCGTATCCTGAGCCTGCATAGATAAATGGGGCATCCTTTTGTTGGCCGATCTCGTCAAAACGACCGCTAAGCATATCATTATAAAGTTTGTGCATCAAGGAAGTGCGGTAATCATCAAGCGTCTTTATTTTTTTAGCTTCCAGTTTTGTGTAGAATTGCAGACTTGTATTTGTGGCTTCTTTGTCTGTGGCAATCGCAATAAATGTTTCATCATGTCCGGGGACTTCATAAACTTTCTTTTCTCTGGGGTTTTCAGGATTCTTAAGCCCTGAAAACTTTTCCTTTATTTTTTTCTCTATTTCATCCACGTCAAGATCTCCAACCACGATGATAGCCTGTAGGTTCGGGCGGTACCAATCTTTGTAGAAACGGCGGAAACGATCATGCGGTGCATTTTGAATAATATCCATCAGGCCAATTGGAAGCCTGTCTGCATATCGTGTTTTATGAAAAACCTTAGGCCACCATAGGTGTCTCATTCTTTCGTTTGCTCCCAGACCGGTTCTCCATTCTGATTCAATTACGCCCCTTTCTTTGTCTATTTCACTGCCCTCGAAAGCAATACCTGTCGCCCAGTCACTCATAACCAAAAGTCCTTTGTCAACAAGCCCTTCCTTGTCGGTCGGTAACTGAAGCATATAGACTGTTTCGTCAAAACTTGTATAAGCATTCAGATCGGCACCAAAGCGAACACCTGTTTTTTCAAGAAAGTTAATCAGGTCGTTTTTTTCAAAATTTGTCGTTCCGTTGAATGCCATGTGTTCTACAAAATGTGCCAGGCCCTGCTGATCATCATCTTCTTGCATAGAACCGGCATTTACAGCAAGACGCAACTCTATTCTGTTTTCCGGTTTAGAATTTTTACAGATATAATAATGCATGCCATTTTCAAGTACCCCGGTTCTGACATCAGGAGAAAAAGGCAACTCTGCCTCCATTCCACTTGCATTTTCTTCTGCATCTGATGTTGTAGCGCCTGAGGTCAGGTTGCTGAGACTGTTAAGTGATGAAGGTGCTGAACTGTCTGATTCAGCTACTGTTTCTTTGTCCTTGTTTTTGTTGCCTGAAGTGGTATCAGAGCTTGTTTTGCAACCTGTTCCGAGGTAGCCGACTGCCAAAAAAAGGAAGAATGCTACTAACCTTGATGCATTATTCATTTGATATATTTTTTAATATTATAAAATTAAAAATTTTAATTTATGCTGTCTTTTTCTTCTTATATCAGAACTATATCCAGCCTGAAAATTCAAAATTAAAGAAAAGTAGGTGAAATATATTTTTTTTTCGACAAGTATTTAATTTATTCCCACAAAATACTTTGTACTGAAGATTGGTCTTTTTGAAAAAAAATAGTACATTTAGTGTTAGGTTCAGTTTGAATTGAAGGCAATGTCCAACAATTTATCCTTAATTTTTTTAATTTTTTTCATTTAAGCGGTAACAATTTGCAAATTCTATTCATAAATGCTTGAAAAGAAAGATAATCAGGTCTTAGACGCAATAAAAAGGGGAGATCCCAAAACGCTGGAAAGGTTGTATGACGAAATACGTCAGCCTTTTTTGGTTTGGGCTTCACAACTTTATCAATGTGAATCTGAAGATGCTGTTGAAATATATCAGAAAGCTTATACTATTATGTATATGAATGTCAGAAATGGAAAACTGACAAACCTTACAAGTAGTGTGAAAACTTATTTGTTTTCGATTGGGAAAAATCTATTCCGGGAAAAGTTCAGGAATAAACATAACCGATTGGTTAATCTTGATGATGTTAGCAATACTAATGCTATTAATGTTGAAGTAGATGCTAATGTGCTTGACAATTATGAGGATACTCATAAAAAAGAATTGGTCAGAAAACTTTTAGGTGAAATCGGAGACCCTTGTAAAACTTTGCTTGAACTTATGTTTATTAAAGGGTATTCTGCCGAAGCAGTGGTAAGAGAAATGAACTACAGCGATGAACGTGTAGTGAGAAAACGAAAATCTCTCTGTCTTAAAAAAATGAGAGAGATGGTCGCCGAAAAGAAAGACTCAAATTTATTGTAAATGATATAAGATTCCCCCGGTTAGAACTATCAAAAATTCTTTAGCATGACAAATGCAGATAAATTAAGACTGATTGAAGAACATTATCGAGGCATACTAAATGCCAATGATAAGGTTTCCTTCAATCAACTGATGAAGGAGGACCTCGCTTTCAAGCAGGACGTAAAAGACTACAAAGCTATTTTTGTAGGTTTTGAGTCCCTGCATGTTGAAAATTTCCAGAATAACCTATTCAACTTTGAAGCAAAGCATCAGACCGATAACAAAACTAAAGTCCTTGAACTAAATGGTACTGTAAATAAAACAGCGGTTATACGGCCTTTAAAAAAGTTCTACATGGCTGCCGCAGCAATCGCCCTGCTTATTTGTGCAACCTTTGGTTATAATCAGATGACGGCATCTCCTTTTGATGATAATTTTATCGCTGATGCCGAAATTGCTGTACATATTGAATCTATTCGTGGTGGAGAACAGGAATTGTCCCAAGAAGAGATAATTAAGAAAATAGCTTTTTCTGCCTATCAAAAAGAAGAGTATGATAAAGCTATAAATTTACTTGAGGGGTATATTACGGATTATCCTGAAAAAGCTGCTAAAGATTTTCAATCTTATCTCGTATTGGGTGTTTCTCAATTGGCTTCTGAAAAAACCATTGAATCAATTGAAACTTTCAATTATGTTTTGCACGGAAAGGATTCCTCCTACAAACAGCAATCTGAATGGTATATATCCCTCGCAAATGTTAAGCTCGATAAATTTGATGAAGCAGAAAATCTGCTCACTATAATAGCTTCTCAAAACGGACATTGCCACAAAAAAGACGCAATCAAACTTTTGGCTGACTTATAAAAATTACCACAAAATCACTTTTAAGGCCTTCCCTCTCAGGAAGGCCTTTTTTTTGCCTGATTTGTCTTTTGTCTGAACTTTTAATGTCGCTTAACAGTTAAAGGAATTGTTGTTCTCCAACAGTTTTAAAAGAATATAGAGGCAAAAACAGTATTTTTTTGGAAAAAATAAAAAAAGGCTTTACATTTGCCTTCCGATTACGGGATGTAGCTCAGTTGGTAGAGTACGCGTCTGGGGGACGTGAAGTCGCTGGTTCGAGTCCAGTCATCCCGACACAATGAAATTCAAAGCGTTAGTTACTTTAAGTAGCTGACGCTTTTTTTGTGGTTCAGGACAAAAGAATACTACCGAATAATGACAAAGACCTGCCAATAGATTTACACAATTTAATTAGCTTTGTCTTGGTATCATTACTTTTTTCAACCAAACAATCACATGAATCCACATTTAGCTGCGAATGAACGATATGGCATAACGTTATCTTACCTTATATGGGGGGCTACTTATGCGCTCGGTGGCTTAGCTGCTTATCTTATTTACCCCTATGTTGAGCTGCAAGGGCCTGTTTTGGCGGCTTTGTGGATGAATATTGCCGCTACAATCGTGATTTTTATTGTAAGTTCTGTTTTCAATAATGCGAGTTTGTACGATGCTTACTGGAGTGTCGGACCTGTTTTTACGGTTCTTTTCTGGTGGTCTTTGCAGGGCTTTGATGGCCTTGAAATACGAAAAATACTGGCATTTGCAGCAGTTTGCCTTTGGTCGGTTCGGTTGACCTCTAACTGGGCTAGAGGATGGCCCGGATTGCACCACGAAGATTGGCGTTTTCAGGAGTTGAGGACAAAAACAGGGGCACTCTACCCTCTTGTGAACCTGACAGGAATTCAACTTTTTCAAACGGGTTTAATTTTTATAGGGACTTTACCTCTGTATTATGTAGTGGCTTTCGAGCATTCAACGACATTCAACAGCCTGGATATTATCGGTTTTTTCATCTCTGTCGGGGGCGCAACCTTAGAATTGGTAGCGGATGAACAATTAAAGGGCTTTAAAAAACAAAATGTAGAACCCAAAGCATTCATGAACGATGGTCTGTGGCATTATTCCCGTCATCCCAACTATTTTGGAGAATTTCTTTTTTGGTTCGGACTATATGTTATGGCATTAGGGGCCGACTATAATTATTATTGGACGGGTATTGGTAGCTTGTCTGTGTTTTGCTTATTCCAGTTTATCAGTATTCCAATGATGGAAAAGCGTATGATCAAAAAACGCCCATTGTATAAGGCTCAGATAAAAAATGTGTCGGCTTTTTTTCTATGGTTTAGGAAATAGGCTTGTTCATGGAGCTATAACTGTCTTGCTGAAAATACAGACCAAAACATCATTAATTGCTTTTATAATAGCTTTAAGTATAAAATTGGTAGTTTTGGGACTAATTTTTCGGGTTGCCCGAATTAATCCATAAAGTACTTATTATAGATTTTTACGCTTGATGACGCCAAGGCTAATTGGATGCTTGACGATAGTATAAGAGGCATTATCTTCCTTTC
>CAJQOX010000381.1 GCA_905480075.1 uncultured Aureispira sp.
ATCAACCCCATCAACACCATCAAAACCATCCGTGCCAGCACTTCCGTTATTTAAACCTGAACTATCATTTGATGGATTAGGAGTACCTCCTGTACCACCGGCAGTAACCGGACCTACACCCATAGCGGTTGCTGAACAACCAGAGAAGGGAGGATTCAAAGGAGTACCACCACCGGCACCCAAACCCCCATTACCACCATTTACATTATCCGGACCTCCACGACCACCGCCGCCACCTAAACCGCCATCAACAACACCCCAACCCAAAAAAGGGCCACCACCATCCGTACCATCAGGACTTGCAGCAGAACAACCGCCGGCACCGGGGAAATAAAAAGCAGGAGAACCACAGGATAAGCCACCCAATAAACCAGCATTACCTCCACAGACAGTAGATGAGACAGTATCAGGAAGTCCATCGGCACCATCCGCACCCAGGTCACCATTCATGCTAGGACTTGGAAAAAGACAGGAAGAACCTCCCGTAGCACCATCAGAGGCATTGCCGGGTTCTATATTACAACGGGTGATGTGATAATCGGAGACATTGGACATATAAATTCCATAGGTGCTTGTTCCGGGAACCAGGGCATCGGCGGTGCTTATGCTCAGGTCCTGCAATCTGAAATGAACAGAACCCATAATTTCCAGGGCCGTCAGATGTCTGTTTATATTCGCTACCCCTTCGGCATTAGCGCTAGTTCTGTGTATGGTAGTAGCACCCACTTCTGAGGTCTTTGCCCAGGCCATAGATTCCATAAATCCTCCCTCCAATGTGACATAGGAAGGGATTTTAAGGGCACTGTCTATATAGTAGGTGCCACTAGCCATTTTGATGATTGTCTGACTGTATACAGCCCGGTTCAGGGCCTCTTCCAATGTAGTAGGGTCAAATAGGGTTCCCGTAGCTATGGAATTTCCTGTTGTGGATACATAGAGGTGTTTGCAGGTTTGTCCTACAGGAGCATTACCAACATGAATTGTTATAATATCTGTGGTAGTACAGCCGGTAAAAGGGTTGCTTACCTGCACCTGCCATTGATAGGTGCCGGGAAGGATCGGTAAAGTAAGTGGAACGACCGCATTGACGCCATAAAGGGTATGTGACAATGTATTGAAAGCGCCAAATAGTTCTGTAAACTGGAAATTCATGAATAACTGATCGGTAGTGGCCGCTATATTGATATTGGTTCCGCCGATTAAATGTACATTATTCGGGAAAACATAGAGTGTGGGGTCATCGTTTACGGTGATCGTTACCTCATCCTTCTGTATGCAGCCGTTGCTGTATTGCATGCTGACTTCATAGGAGGTGGTATTGACAGGGAAGGCAGCAGGATTGGCAATATTCGGGTCTGATAGACTGTTTGCCGGGGTCCAGGAATAGGTCATTGTATCTGTAGAAGCAGTAGTTGCAGACAGGTTGATAGTATCTCCCTGACAGATATCCCCGCCAAGGCCCGCATCTACAGGGTCAAACATAGTTGAAAGCACTTCGATGCTATAGTTTTTTGAGGTGATGCCCCTCAAAGGACAGATGTCATCCATTACAGCTACAGAAAAAGTATGGCTGCCAATATCCGATGTGGACGGAGTCCAGCAAAAGGTCACAGTCTGTTGATTGCCCGGACCGGAAGCACTCACCGTGAAACTGGCATTGACGATAGAACTGTCCCAGCTGATTGTCAGGCTATCTGATGGGTTGAGGCTGTCAGAGGCTATGATATCAAAACACAAAGGGTTGCCCGCACAGGTGCTGATACTGTAGTCGGCGCTTGTACTGCTTCCTCCGTTAATACCCGATAATTCAGGGTTGTTATTGCTGCAGTTGAGCACAGAAAATTTAATTTCTCTGTAGGAACTACCAATAACAATACCGTTGCGATATTCTTCGACCAAGACACAGAATAGCGCAATCTCGGGCTGAATGGGCGTAAAACTAATTTGACCGGTAGTAGAATCAATATGTACAGGTACTTGTGGGCCAAAGGGGGCAAGGGCAGAGTAGCCACTGATATAATTGACAGGTATGCTGTCGTATTCAAAACAGTTTATCAAACTGTAAGATAAAGAATCACCATCCATATCATATGTTCCATAATTTAAACTAACCGGATTATTGACACAAGCTGTATAATTTGGTTCTGCCAGGAATACGGGTGAATGGTTATTTATTTGATTATTTATGTATACAGAAGAATATTGTCTTTGGTTTGAATTTAAAGTCGTAAAATAACCAGTTCTTGCATAACTATAATATACATGGGCATCGGTACAAAAAGGGGCTAGCGTAAGTATACCTGTATATGTGTGAATTTCTATACCAATTGAGCCATTTCCTCCGTTACAAGAAGACTGACCGGGACACAATTGCCCCATCTCACGAAAGCCCGTCCTTTGCAGATTTACTGTTCCCTGACCACAACTACCTGTGTAATTCACTGATTTTTGAATCGTCATATTTGTGCCATTACAATCTCTGTATAGCTCTAATGTGATTAAATAAGTATTAATACTTATTTGCTCGTAGGATAATTGTAAACCAGCTGAATGCGTAGCAAGAGTGCTTTGAATATTTGTAAAGGAAAAAAATAGCAACAGAAAGGGAGTCATTCTCCGGGAGAATGAGGCTAAAGATAGAAACATAGGAGGTATGGATTGTAGTAATTAAATCAAATAAAAAGATTTTAAAATTGATAATTCTTTAACAGAACATATAGGGATAAAGAAAGGGTAATTTAATATCTAAACGCAGTATTTTTTATTTTCGTTGCTTCTGTTATTTTATAAAAAAAAATTTATGACTGTTTATGTTTCTGTGTTTTTGACAAAAAAAAAGCGATAAATTTATAAACGGTTAGTTTTAGCGGATAAGTGGTCAGTTTTTGAGGATAACTGGTAAATCTTATGAACGAACATTTTTTTTGATCAATTCATAATTTTTTTAATTTTTGATCAATTTTTGAAAATAATCATAAAAAAACCTCTGCGCGAGGCAATTTTTTTATAAATATGATCAGCTTACAGCTTAAACCCGGATGAGTTTCTGCTATATATCTGGCGGTTTCCTATAATCATGATGAAATAATCAGTCTGCTAAAGGAAAATGGGGCTGTTGAATAAGTGGTTTTTAAAGGTGTTTATCTGTTTGCCGGTTTGCTGTCAATAAGCTCTTCAATGATTGGGGTTTCCTTCTTTCCCCTTAAAGTTAATTCGGATTCCTCGTCCACATCATCAGGTTCTGATGCCTTTTTCTCCTCCTCATCCTTTATGATAAATACAACACCGGCAATCAGCACAGCAGCAGCAAGAAAAGATTGCGTTGATATCATTTCATTATTAAAATACCAACCCAGAAACATGGCAATTATAGGATTGACATAGGTAACGGTAGCCACCTTTCTCGGGTCCTCTTTCATCAAGAGATAATTGAAGGCAGAGTAGGCTATTATCGATCCGAAAATCATCAGGTAGATCAAACAGAAAAAGGCATTCCAGGTAAATCTTTGGGGAATAGAGGCTATATCTTCATTGGCAATAAAACTCACAATTACAAGAATAATTCCACCGGTTAACATCTGAACAGCAGTATTCAGGATTTTGCTCTGAGGAACATCCGACCCTTTAATATAAATAGACCCAACTGTCCAACCAAGCATCGATATGACCACCGCAAGGATTCCCTTCCAGGCATCCGGACTTGTGGTAAAGGTCTGCTGACTCAACAAGATATACATGCCTACCATCCCGAAGGCTACACCAATCATCTTTTGAAGAGAGGGCTTCTGTCCCATCAATGCCCACAGGAAAAGTACCAAAACCAGTGGTTCGCAGCCTATCATCAATGAGGCAATTCCGGTATCGAGATACAAAACCGACCACATAGAAGCACCTGAACCAATAGCAAGGATCAACAGTCCAAAAAATGCCGAGTTTTTGAGTTGTTTCAGGCTTGTGTTTTTCAGGTGTTTATAACTGAAGGAAAGCATTAGCAGACCGGCTGTTACCAATCTGATTCCTGTCATAAAAAAGGGCGGAAAGGCTTCAAAGGCCCAGTCAGTAGCCAGGTAGGTGGACCCCCAGATAAAGTAGATACAGAAAAAGGAAATCGGTATCAGATATCGCTCGGATTGAAGTTTTTGTAAGTTCATTGCATGCTGATTTGCTGCAAAGGTATCTTTTTAATTGAAAATTAAAGGACAGTGTGCTTTATAAAAAATACTTGTACATCTTTTTTTAGTTATTAAAACTGTTTTGATTCACATCTTTAAGGTATTTTATCAAACCCCCAAAATAAGTCTTCTGATCATCATACTGCGACAAATGACTGCCTTTGTCACAATATAAATATCGACCGTTTTTTACCTGTGTGGACATCCACTCCATGTGTTTGGGGTCCATGCTGTCATATTTACTACCGATAACCAAGGTCGGCACACTAATATCGGGCAGCTGATCTTTAACGTCCCAGTTTTTGAGGGTGGCATTGCCGGTAATTCCAAATTCGCTGTATCCCTGCATATAAATATATACCTCCGGGTTCAGGTGCTTGAAAGTGTTCTGTATCGAAACCGGCCAGTCCTTTTGAGGCATTCTGAGAATATGCTCGGTGTAATGATGCTCAAAAAGCAGCTCATTATATCGTGGGTTGTCAAAATCCTGTTCTGCTTCTATCTTTTGTATTTCTGCAAAAACGGCAGGGTCCATCGCAGGTCCGAGCACCTCCTTAGCGTAATTATTATAATCTTCTGCCGAAGCCATCATATTGGATATTATTAAACCCTTCAGATTTTCCTGATGCTTGAAAGCATACTCCATTGCCAGAATTCCGCCCCAGGATTGACCGAGCAGATAAAAATTGTCCTTGTTCAGATTCAATGCCTTGCGCACCTGTTCTACCTCGTCAACAAAGCGATCTATGGTCCACAGACTAGTATCCGAAGGCTGATCGGAGTAGTAGGAACCCAACTGATCGTAATAGATGTATTCAATGCCTTCCTGCGGAAAATAACCGTCAAAACAGTGATAGAGTTCATGTGTACAGCCCGGACCGCCATGTAGCAGCAAAACCTTTATTTTGGGGTTGTTGCCCACTCTTTTGGTCCATACATTAAAAGTTCCCTTTGGCGTTGTTATCGGAATCATTCTGATGCCTCCGGTAAACTGATCATCCCGGTCCGTGAAATCGAGGTACTTGTTTTCTGCTGTAGCTTCTTTATGAATTTCCTCTTCAATATTTGTACAGCTAAAAACCAAAAAGGGGAGGAGTATCAGATAAACAATATTCTTTAGCATAATTATTATTTTATTTTCATCAATTAATCCCCCTTTATTCTGAATTCGATCATCTTCAGAATATCCAGGGCATGTTTATCCAGTTTCTGCAAAAGTGGAATGTAATTTTTATAGATCAGGTTGCGTTGTACATAGACCATGTTTTTGTATTCCGAACTGTTCAGTTGATAATCTATCATCTCCTCAGGTCTTCTTTCCCTTTTGTAATACCAGGACATATTGAGTTTCCAGTGACCGATATTTTCCTGAATATCGTAGCGGATAAATTCCTGCCACATCGGAAGGTTTACATGAACCTCTCTGTAATATTCTTCTATTGCACGGTTCAGCGTATCAGCAGGGCCAATTCTGTAATCTGCCAGTTTCGACAAATGTTCAAATCCAAGATCCGTAGGTGAAATTGTATATAAGGAAGTCACCATTCTCGGGCAATAATAACAGGCATCAAATTCTTCTCTTGTCATCGAATCTTTCAGAATGCTTTCATAGGAAGTTCTCCTTTTTTCAAACCTTGAAATTATTTTTGAAATATGAGTTGTATCTACCGAAATTTCCTGAGCGATCAATTCATAGGCGTCGGTAAACTCTTCCTGTTCCAGCTGTATAAGGTGCCATTTTTCCAGCGCAAAGGCAATAACAATTCCTGAAATGACTACCGTTGCCTGAATTACGTATTTATACCATTCTTCGCGGAAATGAGCAAAAATCACCTTCAGGTGTCTGAATCTTGCCTTTGAATTATCAGCTTCTTCGTTTTCACTCATTTCTTTTTGTTTTGTTTCAGGCTGTCCTTTAAAGTCCTGAGTTCTTCCTCCGTTAAATCCCGCCACTGACCGTTTTTGATTCCATCGAGATGAAGATTCATAATACGGACTCTTTTAAGAGAAACAATCCGATAGCCCAGGTGTTCACACATTCTACGAATCTGTCTGTTCAATCCTTGTGTAAGAATTATTTTAAAGAGAAATCTGCTGATTTTTTCAACTTCACAAGCTTTTGTAATTGTATCAAGAATCGGTACTCCATTGCTCATTTCATAAATAAAGTCATCCGTAATTTCTGTTGTTACTCTGACGATATATTCCTTTTCATGTTTGTATTCTGCCCTTAGAATTTCATTGACAATATCTCCGTCGTTAGTCAGTATTATAAGTCCCGTGGAGGGCTTGTCCAGTCTGCCTATCGGAAAAATTCTTTGTGGATGTTTTACAAAATCAATAATGTTATCCGGATCTTTAAGATCGGTGGTGCAGGTGATACCGGGCGGTTTGTTCAGTGCAATGTATATTGGGTTAGGTTTGTTAATTAAGGGTTTGTCGTCAATTGTAACAAGGTCTTGTTCTGAAACCCTGTTTCCTTTTCTTGCAATATTCCCATTAATTTTTACCCTTCCTGCATCTATCCATTTATCTGCTTCCCTGCGGGAACAGATACCGGTCTGACTAATGAATTTATTGAGACTGATTGAATTATCTGACATTTATATATTTTTTAATCTGAAAATCCAAATTTACTTTTATTTCCATATAAATAATGTAAAAAAATGATAAAGATTTTTGGATTAATGGATAAAAGGTTGATTTATGTAATTAAAAAAATTATATTTAGTAATGAAAAAACATAAACTCCCTGATTCTTCACCCCTCTAACAAGAACAAATATGGATTCCCTGAAAATAATATTACTTTCCTTTTCTTTCTTTTTTTTATTTAATACAGTATCATATACACAGGCACTCAATGAGAACTTCGACAACGGAATACCTTCAAATTGGGCGGTCTTTGATAATGGTTTAGGTGTCAATAATTCCTGGGAGACAACCTCAACTTCCTTTGCGGGAGATTCTGCAGCTTATGTTCAGTACGAATCTGCCGGTTCAATTGCTGAAGATTGGCTGGTAACACCTCAGGTTGCAATTACTGCAACCGACTATATGCTTTCGATGCATCACCGGCAGAGTTTCGGGTCCGATTATGGCACCTTATATCAGGTAAGAGTATCAACTTCATCTCAAACCAATCCTACTCCCTTTGTTACCCTCGATTCGATGGATGAAAACAGCTTCGGTACGGTTTATGAACCCTATTTACTTGATTTGTCTGCCTATATTGGCCAAAATGTATATATCGCCTTTGTAATGATACAGGATGATGGTGACGATTGGTTTATTGATGAAGTATTGGTGGGACCACCGCCCTGTTTGGATCCCTCTTCTTTATCTACTTCAAATATTAGCAATAATTCAGCTGATATAAACTGGAATGCAAATGGTGCCACGAACTGGAATGTTCAAGTTCTTCAAAACAGTACCGGTTCTACTGTTTCAAGTGGAAATGTAGCCCTTTCATCTTTCAATGCCAATGGTCTTTCTTCCTATACAGATTACACAGCTTTTGTACAGGCGGATTGTCCGGATAATACGGAATCATTGATTATTTCCGGTGTCATCGACGGGCCTCTTACAGGAGGAACTCCTAAAGCGGTTGAATTGTATGCATCAGGAGATATACCTGACCTTGGAATTTATGGTCTGGGTTCTGCCAATAACGGAGGAGGCACTGACGGGGTTGAATTTACCTTTCCTTCAGTTTCTGTTTCTGCAGGTACTTTCATCTTTGTAACTACTGACTCTGCTCAGTTTACTTCTTATATGGGATTTAATGCAGATTATATCAATGGTTCTGCTACGAATGTAAATGGAGACGATGCTGTGGAGTTGTTCAAAGATTCTGTTGTTATTGATGTTTTTGGGGATATTAATGTTGATGGAAACGGTCAGCCCTGGGAATATCTTGATGGCTGGGCTTATCGCAATAATAATAAAACTGTAAATGCAGGAGTTTTCGCAGACAGCAACTGGACATTCAGTGGTATCAATGTATTGGATGGATGTTCGTTGAACAGTTCCTGTGGTTCTGTATTTCCTGTTGGGGCTTTTACAACCACTGTTGTACCAAGGCCATGGGTCTCTTATGCTTTTACTACTTCCTGTGATTCATTGGTTGGCGATACGTATATGGATCCTATACATGTAGGTTCTTATTCTTATTCAACTAGCGGGAATACAGATTCCTGTTATACCGATACTTACGGAAGTCTTAGTGCCGAAGTATGGTACAGATTGGTACTCGATAACTGTATAGATACTTTGTCTGTTTCCTTATGTGGTTCCTCCTATGATACACGTATTGTTTTGGTTGCTTCTGATGGCAGCACTGAGATCTTTCAGAATGATGATGATTGTGGGGCACAATCGAGATTCAGCCTTGCCTATTATCAGGGTTTTTTCAATCCGGGTGATACCGTTTTTATTGTTGTCGAAGGCTATTCTATTTTTCAGGGGAATTATGTTTTGAGTATTGATCAGATTCTCAGGACACAACCGACAGCAGATATCAG
The DNA here is from genome assembly GCA_905480075.1 of uncultured Aureispira sp. Classification (GTDB taxonomy): domain Bacteria; phylum Bacteroidota; class Bacteroidia; order Chitinophagales; family Saprospiraceae; genus Aureispira. The sequence continues at coordinate 8,695 of CAJQOX010000381.1, forward strand.
TTATGCAGCTTCTTCATATTGTCACAGCAGCGATCAGTATTCTCCTGTAAATTCCGGTACTCAGTCCGGGATGTTTTCTTCAATACCTTCCGGAATCAGTTTAGATACTGTAACAGGAACTTTTACAGCAGATTCTTTGGGAACTTTCTCCATAATATATGATGTAGGAGATAATTATTGTAATGCCTCAGATACCTTTGATGTAACAATTAATGTGTCAGATACGGCTTTTATTTTATATCCGGGGAATATGTATTGTTTAAATGACTCCAATGTAACGCCATTAATTTATGGTACTACAGGGGGCAACTATTCTTCTGCGCCTGGAATAGATCTTGATTCTCTTACCGGTGAAGTTGATATTTCTAATTCATCATCAGGAATTTATTCTGTTACTTACCATACCACAAGTATCAGTTGCCCTGACAGTGCTATTTTTACACTCTTTCTTTCAGATGTAGATGACGCCTCATTTGCCTATGATTCATCTACCTATTGTTTGTCAGGAAATGACCCGACTCCTATACTGAATGGTACAACAGGAGGGCAATTCAGTTCCGATTCCTTGTTGGTCATTGATAGTCTCACCGGAGTAATTGACCTCGATGCTTCAACAGATACTACGCATACAATTACCTATACTACCTCGGGAAGCTGTCCGGATTCTTTCTCAATTAATATCACAATTGTCGGTTGTCCTACAGGAATAAATACAGTGCAGAAATCAAACAGATTCCTTTTATTTCCCAACCCCAATAATGGTAATTTTACCATTGTAAATTCAGGGAGTTCAGGAAAGTATCAATTACTTGTATTAAATGTATTGGGAGAAAGTGTTCTCGAAAGGAAGGTTACAGTTAATCAGAACAGTACCCTTGATGTTTCACTGAATGACCTGACGGCGGGTACTTATTTTGTTTCCCTGAAAGGAGCTGAACTGACTACCTTTAAAATTCAGGTGATTCCTTAATTCAATTGATTGTTATAATTAATAAAAAAGACCTTAATGAGTTTCATTCAGGTCTTTTTTAGTTTTCAACTCTAACCTTTTATTGAATAGCTGCAAGGGGGTATCTATTGTCATGATAACCAATTGTATAGGGAGTGTTATTTGCTGTGCCGTTCTATGAAGCAATTGCAGTGATATTTATCCTTCCTGAGCCTACAGTACTACCTGATAAGTTCTTGACTTCGAGTAAACATATCCAATGTTTCACTTGCATCTGTGATAGTAGTAGTGAATGCATATGTAGCTGCACCTGATATAGTAGCAGAGTTAATCTGTACAAGGGCATATTTCAAGACTTCGGCATTTGTTTTAACAAAAATGGCACTCCTTGAAGAAGGAATGCCATTAGAACTTAAACTAAGTTAAATTTTTTATATTTCAACTATTGATCCACAACAGTTACATTATCCACACGATAGGTTGAGGTTTGACCACCAGTATCTGAACCAGTATATTTATATGCAATATGAATTGTTTGACCAGTATATGTGGAAAGGTCAACATTTCCGGATGGTATCCAGGCATTGTCAGCATCCGTGTTCGTTGCTATTGTAGCTGTGGTGATTTGAGTCCAGGTAGCAATTCCAACGTTTGATCCATCATAGTTTGAAGAAACAAATACTTCTAAACCATCATGCACCCAGAATGCTTTAGCTGTTTCAAAGCTCAGAAATTTATTTACATCACAATCAATTTCTGAGCTAATCAGCCAATAAATATTACTTGCTTCTCCACTGTTATAAGCTGTTGCCTGAGCATAATAATCAGCAGAGTTATAAATTTTACCCTGCCATTTTCTTGAACCCGCCTCAATATAATTCGTCCAGCAATTGAATGAAATATCAGAATTATTTGAAACAGATGAAAAGTCTTCAGCTAGAGTAGTAGTAGGAGAACATCCACCACCACCACCGCCACTGATATTTACATCAGAAGTGTTGCGGATATTTATTTGCACACCATTATAATCACCTACCACACCGGTTACATCACCTGTACCTGTAGGGATAGCAGTAGACGTAAAGTTGGAAAAGGCACTGAACATGGATATAGAACCGGAAGCATCGTTCAGCATAATTCCGAAATCTCCATAGGTCGTTCCTCCGTTCAGATTGGCAGACATTACCTGAATCAGAGTGGATTCCCAGGCATTGGCATTTGTGTTGATGTCTGCAACAGTTGCAACCCGGGGACTGATGCTGTTACCGGTTGATATCAGAGAAGCATTGGAATTAGGAACACTGTTCACCTGAAGTAAGCCATTGAATTCTTCAATTGTCTGATTGGAAATGTTCACCTCCACCTCATCGCCAAGGTTGAAAGAGTGATTGCCGGTAAACCGGACAACAATTCCTGAACCACCTGACTCTTGTATAACCATATTTGTCGGCTGCCAGTTGCCACCACCAAGGTCGGAAATTACTATCCCAACTATTTTTGTTGTGTCAGTTCCTGTTGTAGAGGTTCCGGTAAATAAATCTCTTGCATCCTGAATAGATATCTGATTCAAATTTCCGGTGCTTCCACCGCCGCTGCCACTTATATTGACATCAGAAAGATTTCTAATTAAAAGTTGAGGGCCAAATGTATAATCACTGATAACAGCAGTAACTTCACCTGTTCCGGAAGGTATTAAGGCAGGCCCAAAACTTGCACCAAAATAGGTATGCAGATCTATGTTTCCAGTTGGGTCATTCAATAAAACATTCATGTCGCCATAGGTGAACCCACCATTAATAAAAGCATTCTCAACTTTTATCAAGGTAGACTCCCACGAGTTTTGGTTATTTATTATGTCTGTAATTGTAGCAATTCGAGGAGTGATGGAGATGCCAGTTGTATTAGGTAAAATTTTTGCACAGGAAGAGGATAAGCCTGAGATTTGAAGCAAATCGTTGTACTCATCAAGCACCCCATTATAGATTGAAACTTCCAGGTAATCATTTAAGCTAAAATTATGTTTATCATCAAAACGAATAGTAATTCCAGAACCGTTTGGCTCTTGAATAACAATGTTTTCACCTTGCCATTGACTACTTTCTGAGTCGGAAATTACAATGCCACTTATTTTATTGGCAACAGCATTAACAGGGCTTCCTGAATATTGAGCTCTTAGGGCTGCAATTGAAATACTGTTGATAGAAGGCATTGCAACACAACGTTGTTCAGTCATTGATTCTAAATCTGAGGGATCTCTGATCAACATCTGTAAGGTTCCACTAAAGGAGTTCAATACACCAACCATAGATCCTTTTCCAGAAGGCATTAATTCTCCTGCAAAACTAGCAAATCCACTGTTCCGGAGTATGATAAAGCCCGTTAAGCCACTTTGGCAATCATGAACATCTGCATTTTTGCTCATTTGTGTGCTCGGAAAAGCATAATTAGAGCCAGCAAAACATACATCTAATTCTACATCATCTAATTGAATGAGGGTATTATAATCTGCAGGGCTTATAGTAAAAATTGTTTTAAGCTTAGGACTAAGTGGCTGATCATATTCGCCTCCTAATATAAATTGCTTATAGGTAGATTGCGGAATTCTCGAATCATTGGTATTGCTGCTGCCTATCAAAGCAGGAACATCCCCGTCCTGCCAGATATACAGACCATCGCATTTTATCCATACTTTTCTTCCAATCGGAAAATCTGTATAAATGCTGTAGGCATCAATATCTATTCTTATCCCTCCGGTAGAATCCTGAATAACCAGTTGCTTGTAAAAATTGCCGGATGCATCGTCGGCAATTACTGTCGCTTCCAATACCTGAGTAGTCAAAGCAACAGGAGTAGTATTTGCAAGGGCAATGACCTCTGCGATTGTTGCATTGCGTTCAAGATTGGGCAATTCTGAAATCGGTGGTTCGTCAAACTGCTTTTTACAGGCTGAAAAAACCAATAGGGTAAGCAAAATCAAAAAGGAGGAAAAATTAAAAATCTTAGCTTTCATGATGCTGTTTGTTATAAAGTTAGAAACAATAGACTCTGATAGTCTGATGTCTGATAGTTTAAAAATTGATAAATTACATTCTGAAGGTCAGGCTGATCATATAGTTAGTTCCATAAGCATAATAATACTTGGAAGGGAATTTACCTACATTCTTAGTCTGATAATCATATCGGAATTGTTCAAAACCAGAAGTTCTCATATTGGTATTGTTAAGCACGTTGCTCATTCCAAATCCAAGAATGAAAAAGAAGTTCTTGACTTTCCAGGATTTACGGATATAAATATCGGCCGTGAAATTACCGGGCATCTGTTCCTGATTTAAAATTTCTTTCCATAAATCTGAACCCGGTTCTACAGATTCTTCTACATATTCTGGAGATTGTCCGGTGACAGAAACTGCTTGAATGGTTCTCCTTGCAAAGTAGATATCCTCAAAGGCAGCATGTGTATAACTGAAATTGAATGAGAACATCCAGTATTTTGGTGCCCGATACCAAAGACCTAAATTGAAGGCCATCTGTGGCGTGTTCGGCACATAAAAGTTTTTGATGTAAATGGTAGGTTCATCCTGAACATCATAGGGGGAGTTATCAAGATAAAACGATGAGGTAGGTCTGTTTGTATAGATGTACTCACCTATTGCAGCAGCTGCACTGATGCTAAATCCTCCGTTAAGACTTACTTCCCCTGCTATTTCACAGCCTACATGTTGTTTTTCAACATCTCGCATAACAAAATTGACAAAGTTGCCACCGATTCCTAGTTCAGAACCCCCTTGGTCTAGGTAGTAACTTCTTTGGTAAAATTCATTTTCAAATTTTGTATAATAAGCGGTAATTTTAGCTTTAACTCTTGGTGCCTTAAGTATATATCCTCCTTCGAAAGAATAATTATTAGTGCTTTGCAAATCAGTAAGAACCTGATCTCTTGTACGGGGGGCCACAAAGGCATATCTGAAAAAGGGCGCCTTGGTCTGATAGCTGCCGTTAAGGAAAAGATAATTTCTTCCGTCAATTTTATAAGAGGCACCCCCTTTAACGGCATAATTGAAATATTGAAAAATTTCTGAATTGCCCAATGAATTGTCAGGAAACTGACCGTTTTGTACATTACCCTGTCTCCAGAAAGTAGTAAAGCTTCCCTGACCACCCACAAAGAAATCGAGCTTGTTGAAGGTGAAGTTCAGTTGTGCCCATGCCGAAGCCTTGTGTACATGTGCTTCATAGTCATAACCGAATCGGTCACCTACTTTCAGGATTCTGTTTGGGTTTTCCAGGTCATTCTGATAAGAACCCTCATTACCTACTGCACCGGAGTCTCTTTCAACAAATCTGTTGATGTCCACATAAAAGTCGGCACCGAGCAGATCTTCGAGAACTTTGAAGTTCTTGCTGTTGTAAAACTGATAGGTCAGGCCTCCGTTCACTTTAAGGAATTTGGCAACATCAGCATTTAAAGTCATATTGAAGTTGGCCTTTTGACTGTCATATCGTCTTTCTTCCAGTATATATCTTGCCCGGTTACCCCAGACAGTATCCCCCTGAATTCCATTCGCGTTTGCTACAAAATCATAGGAGTGACGGTTTATCTCGTACATGCGGTCCCAGTTAATCTGACGCATGCTTTCGTTGTTAGAATACAATTCCCCGGCCAATTGTGCCTGAATTGGGTCTTCAATATAGGAAGGCAAATTTCTGTAATAATCAGGACGCGGGTCTTGTGCATCGTACCAATCCAAGGCCGTAGATCCGTATTTCCCGAACTGATAGCTTGCAGAAGTCATCAGTTTTATTTTATCAGACAGTTCTGCCTCATGGGTCAAAATAAACAAGGGTTGATGAGAATCGGTACTTTTGGCGTTCCTGATTTGTTGTTTTCCTGTTACTCCGGAAGTCTGATAACCCCAGTTGGGATTATAATAATGCGACCCTGCCAGTGTAAACATTTCTTCTGTTGCAGGTCCCCCCTTGCCGCGTACAGAAGGTGCCCCCATAATAGTAAGGGCTATAGAATGCTTTCCAATCCGTTTTTCTGCAGCCAAAAAATAGGAGGCAGCATTATAATGAGTTCCTTGAATAAAGGCACCGTTAGGGGAGTAGCGCCAGGAACCGGAGGCAGAAAATGCCCAGCCATTGGACATCATGCCGGTGTTATAGGTCAGCATCAGGCGGTGATTGTAGGAACGATTGCCATAGGAATAATTAAACTGTAAACCCTTGCGCTGATTGCCGGCACGACTATCAATGAAAGAAAATCCTCCGATATCACCCAACGTCATATTCGAGGGAGCCAAGCCCAACTCCGAATTACGATTGCGCATCACATCATTGAGCCCTGACCAGGACCACCAGGTAGGCCTGCCAGATTCCAGGTCATTCATCGGGATGTTATTCATAAATACAGTGGTGTTGTCTGAATTATAACCCCGCACCCTGAATCTTGAAGCCCCCCAGGCAAAGGCTACCTTGGATGAAAATACATCACGACTTGCATTCAGTACACCTGAAATAGATTGAGTACCACTGCTGCCACTTTCAATATCTTCATCTGAAAGCATAATGGTAGGGATAATATCTTCAGCATCGGCATTGCCTCCACCATCAATGACCATTTCTATTATTCCCATATCCAGTGTTCCATCTTTTGTAGCTATATCTTTGGTAAAAGGAGCATAGCCCTCTGCGGAAAATTGGATAGTATATTCTCCATAAGGAACATTTTTTATTTCAAAAGCACCGGAGGAATTGGTTTGTGCATAAAAATCGGTGCCCTGTATCTCAACGAGTACACCCGAAAGGTTGCCTTTGTTTCCTGCATCCTGCATCAGACCCTTCACAGACCCTTGTCCAATAAGGTTGAAGGTAGACACCGTCATGATAAGAAGCAATAATGTCTTTAAATAATACTGCATATTTAAGATTTGTAGATTAGCGGTAAGAGAAGTTTGTGGGGTTCTCTGACCTGATTATTATTTACTCGTATGTCCCAAAGTAGCAATTAATATATGACTTTAACTTCTTCGGGGTGTAAACTTAATAAAAAGTTAATGCTTGTGAAAATAATAAAAGTTATCCTGTCAATTTTTTTTGTTTTTTTACATATTTAGTAGAATTATGACTTTAAACAAGCGAATTTTTTGATTTTATCTAATTAATTAGTCATTTTCATCTTTTACTATCATCAGTTTATCATTAAATGTCACAAATTATAAAATCTACGGCTACTATACCCTATATTTGCTTTTTTGGTACAGAAATAGATTGTCTCTAAATATTTGATGACAATATTAAATAAAAAAGATTAATGAAAAGATTTACAATTCCTGCTGTTCTGTTTCTTTTATTTTGCCATGTTATTTGTTTTGGACAAAAAGACAAATTAACCGCAGAAAAACAAAAACATAAGGTCATCTGTTTTGGTTTCTATAATTTTGAAAATTTATTCGACACCCTGGATACTGAAGGGAAAAGAGATGAGGACTTTACCCCGAAAGGTAAGCTGACCTATGATGCAAGGGTTTACAAAGAAAAGCTGGGAAACCTCTCTCATGTGATTTCTGAACTCGGTACAGAACTAAGCCCTGATGGTCCTGCTATTTTAGGAGTGGCAGAGATTGAAAACAAATCTGTACTTGAGGATTTTGTTAAACAACCTAAGGTCAAAAGCAGAAATTATCAGATAGTACATTATGAATCTCTTGATAAAAGGGGTATCGATGTGGGTTTATTATATAATCCCAAATATTTTGAAGTCATTGAAACCGGCAAAATAACCCCAAAACTTTTTTATGATAAAAAGGAAAAGGAAGGGGTGAAAAGAGACACTGTTTTTACAAGGGATATGTTGTGGGTAAAGGGCAAACTCGACGGGGATGTGGTCTATGTGATTGTCTGTCATTGGCCCTCACGTCGTGGTGGGTCTTACCTCAGGGAAGGTGCAGCGAAACACTGCAAGGAGTTTATCAGGCAAATTCAGGAAGAGAATTTCAGGGCAAAAATAATTGTCATGGGCGATTTGAATGATGACCCGGTGGACAAATCTGTCAAACTGCTGGCCAAAGGGTCTAAAGAAGAAGTGAAAAAGGGCGGCTTTTATAACCCCTGGTTTGATTTATACAAAAAGGGTATCGGTACCCTTGCTTACCGTGATTCATGGAATCTTTTCGATCAGATTCTTATCAGTCAGTCTTTGCTTCAGAAAAGTGAAAAAAGTTATTATTTTTATAAAAATAGTATATTCAATAAATCATACCTTATAAGTAAAGGCGGTCGCTTCAAAGGGTATCCTTTCCGGACTTATTCGTTCGGCACCTATGTCGGGGGGTATAGTGACCACTTGCCTGTTTGTGTTTATCTCATAAAGAAAATTTAGATTTTTTAGCTTTTCTGCATGGAAAATTACTATTCTGTTGTACTTTTGATATAAATGATTTACAGATTTTAATAAATTAATTATGCAACAGTTTGAATATAAAACCCATACAGTACCTTTTAAAATTGGTTTGTTTTCCAAAAAAGAAGACCTTGAACTGGAAGATATAGAGGATCAATTAAATCTGATGGGAAAAAAAGGGTGGGAATTATGTTCTCAGATTACCCGTCTGAAAAATGGTTTCAGTCAATATGCCGTTTTGATTTTCAAACGCCCTCTGCCACCTGCTACAAAAAAACAATAACTTATGCGTTGTGTTTTGCTATTTTGCTGTCTTTCCTTTATTGCCTGTCAAAAAGAGGCTATTCAGTATGATGCAGACTTACAAACGATCAGGGAATACATTCAGACCAATAGTATTTCAAATATAATAGAAGATCCCGACGCTCATTTCTTTTACAGTATGTTGTGGGAAAGTACGGATACAATCAGTGCTGTTCAGAATGCAGGGTTAAAAGTTGAAGTTAAATTCAAGGCATATTTTTTGGACGGGACTCTTCTGCATGATTCTAACGGACAATCTGAAATTATTGAATTGGACGAGAGTATCTATGGTTGGCAACTCGCAATTCCGCAGATGGATATAAACGACAGAATGTTATTAATTCTCCCTTCTAGACTTGCTTACGGTGACGATGGAAATGCCAATATCCCCCCCAATTCTATTATTGCCTTTGAGATAGAACTGATAGATATTTTTCCTCATTTCTAGGCATTCTGAATTTCTCTTTCTGTTTTTAGAAAACTTACTTGTCTATGTCGTACAGATACATTCTTGGTTCAGGATTTCTGTTTTTTATTAGCTGCTGTATGTGGTTTTGCAATCCGGACAATCAGGGTGTTTCTGACCAATTTCTCAATTTGAATGATACGGTGAAATTTGTAGGAATGCAGACCTGTAGAAGCTGCCACAGTAATGTTTATGATAGCTATATCAAGACGGGAATGGGGCAGTCCTTTGGAAAGGCAGCCTATTCAAAAACGGCAGCTACCTTTTCGGAACATGATGTTGTCTATGATAAAACCCTTGATTTTTATTATAAACCCTTTTTCAGGGATTCTGTGATGTATGTTTTGGAATATCGTATTGAAGGCAAGGATACTACCTATAAAAGAGAGGAGAGAATTGATTATATAATTGGTTCGGGGCATCATACCAATTCGCATATGATGATGCGAAAGGGTTATGTCAGTCAGGTGCCGATTACTTATTATACACAGGAAGGGAAGTGGGACCTTGCCCCGGGATTTGAAGAGGGAGGAAATCTAAGGTTTGACCGGCCTATTATGTCTGAATGTCTTACCTGCCACAATCATACTCCTGTGCCTGCTTCGGGCTCGGAAAATAAGTACCACAAAATGCCATTAGGAATAGAATGTGAAAGATGTCATGGTGCCGGGGGCTTGCATGTCAAAGAAAAGCTGATGGGCAAACATGTCGATACTTCGAGGTTTGTCGATTATTCTATAGTAAATCCAAGGCATTTGTCAATTGACCGTCTGATGGATCTCTGTCAGCGATGTCATCTGCAAGGGGTTGCCGTATTGAACGAAGGAAAGACTTTCTATGACTTTAAACCCGGAATGAAACTTTCAGAAGTAATGAATATCTTCCTGCCACGGTTTACCGATTCCGATAAACGTTTTATAATGGCGTCGCAGGCAGACCGGCTGAAGATGAGCAACTGTTTTAAAGTTTCCGGAAAGCTTTCATGTATTAATTGTCATAACCCACATCATGATGTTCATTCAGAAACGGAAAATAATTATAATAACAGTTGTAAAAGTTGTCATAATCCCAGTTCTGAAATAAGTAAACTCCAAGATTGCACTGTCTCATTAACAGAAAGAAATAAAGATGAAAACAATTGTGTTTCCTGTCATATGCCTCCTTCGGGGAGTATAGATATTCCTCATGTAAATATAACGGACCATTATATTAGCAGGAATAACATCCGCAATGAAAATAATGACAGTATCAGTGATGAAAAGATAGAAGAGATCGCAGGTTTTTTGGGGCTTAAGAGTCTTGTGGTTGATCCTGTTTCCAATCTGCAGATGGCGGAGGGCTATCTGGCACTTTGGGATAAATTTATGGCAACCGATGCCGTACTTGATTCTGTCAAATATTACCTGGACCGCTCTGAAGCCTCCCGGGAGGAAAAATTCCAAACCCTTTGTCATTATTATTTTAACCGGAAGGAATATGCACTTTTATTATCTGTAGCCTTGCCTGCTGAACAAATTAATGATGCCTGGACGGCCTACAGAACAGGGGAGGCAGCCAATAAAGTCAGAAATTCCGATGATGCATTGAAATACTTCAAAAGAGCATCTGATTTGAAACCTTTCAGCCTGAAGTTTCAGGAGAAACTTGGTGCTGCACTTGCTCAAAACGGAAAAATAAATGAAGCAGAAAAAGTATTTAAATTTATTTTAAGAGAAGACCCAAAACGCAAGGCGGCACTCTCCAATCTTGGTTTGGTTCAGGCCCAAAAAGGGAATGTTAATGAAGCACTGAAATTATATGACCGTTCATTGGAATCTGACCCTGATTATGCTAATGCCCTATTGAATAAAATAAGCCTGCTTGTTCAGACAGGCAGGAAGAAAGAGGCAGAAAAAAGTATAGGACATCTGATCAAGAAACATCCACAATATCAGGTTTTTTTGAAAAATAAAGGGTTATTATGATGTTCTGCCTTTCATAGACAACAGTAAGTTTTCCAGATTGGTTACATTAATTGGTTTAGACATGAACTCATTCATTCCAACCTTTTTGCTTTTTATTTGAGCATCTTCCATTACATTTGCAGTCATCGCAACAATAAAGGGCTGTTTAATGTTTTGCATATTTCTTATAGCTTTTGTAGCTTCATATCCATCTGTAATAGGCATTTGAATATCCATAAATATCAAGTCATATTGATTGGTTCTTGCCATTTGAATTGCAATTTCACCGTTTTTCGCCAGGTCTGCTTTATAACCCATCAGTCCTAAGAGGTGAACGGCAAGTTTTTGGTTAATCAAATCATCCTCAACAATTAAAATTCTAAGAGGGACAGCTGAGGCAATTTCTTGTTTAAGAGGTTCTTTCTTTGTTTTAGTAACCATATCAAATTTTACATCAGACAAGGTATTGGTTATGATTTCGAAAAGCAAATGTCCTTTTAAAGGTTTCAGGATTATAAATCTGAAAAATTTACTTACTTCCTCTATGTCAAGTTCATTATGAGAATCTACGAGCAGCAAGGGAAAGTTATACCCTTTATCCTTGATTTTTTTTCCAAGTTCCAGGCCATTATATGGTTTTGTTTTAAAGTCTATCAATGCCAGGTCAAAGTCTGATTTTGTATTGGTTAAAAAATCAAAGGCTTCCTTTGGGTTTTTGAATGATTTTACCAACATACCCCAACCACTTAAAGCAAGGTCTAGAATTTTTCTATTCGTATCATTATATTCTACAACAAGAATTTTTTTGTTTTCAATGATAGGTAGCTTTTCTTTCGGGATGGTAAAGTCGTTAATGTCTTTGTCTTCAGAAATACCTGCTTCTATTGTAAAGAAAAATTCTGTTCCTTTGCCCAATTCACTTTTAACATGGATTTCGCCATTCATATTATTAATAAACCTTTTACATATTGCAAGCCCCAGGCCGGTACCCCCATACTCTCTTCTGTTGGAATTGTCAAGCTGTTGAAAGGATTCGAAAATGTTTTTCAGGTCTTTATTGTTGATGCCAATTCCTGTATCTTTAACAGAAAATTGTAATACAGCTTTTTGATCATTGATTTTTATATTTTTCAATGAAATCAGAATTTCACCTTTTTCTGTAAATTTTATAGCATTGCCTATCAGGTTCAGCAATATTTGTCTTAGTTTGTCGAAATCTCCAATAATGATTCTTGGGACATCATTTTCTATCCAATAAGCTAATTCAAGGTTCTTTTCAAAGGCTTTTGATGCAGTAATGTCGAGCACTTCACTAATACACTGATACAAGGAAAAGGGTTTTTGTGAATAAGACATTTCTCCGGCTTCAATTTTTGAATAGTCGAGAATTTCATTAATGATATTCAGTAACCGGTCCCCGCTTACTTCTATAGCATTCAGATATTCTTTTTGCTGAGGGTTTAATGGTGTTTTTCCTAAAACCACTGCCATTCCCAGCATACCATTCATCGGGGTTCTGATTTCATGACTCATATTGGCCAGAAACCTGGATTTTGTTTTGTAAGCAATTTCCAGTTCTTCCTTTTGTTGCATTGCAAATTCTTTTTCTTTTCCATAATTTTTTTTAAGCAAGTTTATTAATATGCCGATAAAAATTATAGAAATAAAATTGGCAACAAAAACATCTATTTTCCTTAAATTGTCGGAGGGGTACATTTCCATTAATGAAGGATAAAGGAATTCCAGAGAACTGACAATGATTAAATTCAAGAGAATTAATAAAAAAATATAAAAGTGGTATTTGTTTTCAATGATCATTATAAATGCCACAAAACCAAGTTGGAATAAAAAAGGCATAGCCCCCTCAGAACCACCATTATAAAACCAACCGAGACTCATTATAATCAATGTGAATATTGTAAAAACAAATTTTAATGGATTAATAAGTTTTTTGAAGGATGTCAGCATCCATATTGTTGTAAAACCAACAAAACCTATGGAATTTATTATTTTCATTCCATTGGTCCTATCAACATAAAGGTTGTATAAAAAATAAAAAAGGGTAAATACTGAAGCTAAAAAACAAACTGACCGGAAAATTAATTCGTCAGAATTTGAGTTTTTATTTTTAGCTGTTTTAAAAAGCTTCATTTTATTGAGGTAAATGTTTTTAATGAAATTTAGGCATCATAAATTTACTAAAATATTTATGCTTTTTACTAATATCTGTTAATGATATAGGATTATCATTTCTTTTGATTATAATTGGTAATTATTATTTGAGTATTTTTGATATTATGAAATTAATCACAACATTACTGTTTGTTTTTATTTGTTTCTGCCTTTCGGCTACTGCCCAGGACAAAAGATTTAAAACGGCTCTTTCTAAAAGAACAGCAAATTATGATATCAGTCTGGTTCTGAACACGGAACTCAAAGAGGTAGATGCCAAACAGCAACTTACCTTTAAGAATCCGTCGGACGATACTATTTGGTCCATGCCTTTTCATATGTATTATAATGCCTTTAAAAATAACAAAACAACTTTTTTTACTGAGGCAAGCGGCATAATGAGCAGAAAAAGTCAGGAGGATATTATTGAAGGTACCTGGAGCTGGATTAAGATCTACGAAATTGTTGACGAGGCCGGAAATGATTTGATAGACAGCCTTATTTATATTTCTCCTGATGATGGTAATATTGATGACCAAACAGTCCTTTATTTGAAACTTAAAAATCCGGTTCTGCCTTATCAAACATACAAAATTGATATGAAATGGAAGTCCCGAATTCCCAAATCGGGTATCCGAACCGGATATAATCGCAATTATTATTTTATGGTGCAATGGTTTCCCAAGTTAGGAGTTTATGAGCCTGCAGGCAGTCGATTTGCCAATAAGGGACAATGGAATTGTCATCAGTACCATGCAAATACTGAATATTTTGGTGAGTTTGGCGTCTATAATGTAGAAATGATCGTGCCTGAGGATTATATTGTCGCTGCCTCGGGTTTTTTGGTGAAAGAGGAAGAAAGGGGCAGTCAGAAATCCTATACCTATCTTGCTGAAGATGTTATAGATTTTGCCTGGACTGCTAATCCTGATTTTATTGAAGTGGTTGAAGAATGGGAGGGTATAGAAATAAAATTGCTTGTTATGCCTGAGCATGAATGTAATAAAGACCGGTTTTTTAAAGCAGCGAAACACACACTCAGTTTTTTTGAAGATTATATTGAAAAGTATCCTTATCCGACCTTGACCATTGTGAGTCCTCCTTATTACGGTCTTTTTTCCGGTGCCATGGAATATCCTACCTTGTTTACAGCACCGACACTTTGTATCATGCCTCCCAATATACGTACTACTGAAACCCTTACTATGCATGAGCTGACTCATCAGTACTTTATGCAAATGCTGTCAACAAATGAGCAGGAAGAGGCCTGGATGGATGAAGGATTTACGGCTTTTTTTGAAGCTAAAATGATGGATATTTATTATCCTGAAGGTGTTTTCTTTTTCGATTACCTGAATATTAACCTTGGTTCTCAGGAATTCAGAAGAGGTAGGTTTTTTGCAGCAGATAATATCAAAATAGGGCCAATGAGTGATTTTGGATGGAAATTCAGACATGGTGGTCATCGTGAAATTGTTTATGGTAAGGCAGCAATTATGCTAAAAACCCTGGAAGGGCTTGTAGGGGAGCTTTGTATGCAGGATATTATTCAGACTTATTTTCAAAGATGGAAATTCAACCATCCTTGCAGACAGGATTTTATAGATGTAGTCAATGAAGTTGTACCCCGTTATCACAATAAATTCGGCAACGATATGAATTGGTTCCTTGATCAGGCAATTTATGGAACAGAAGAATGCGATTATTCGGTCAAATCGGTCAGCAATTCAAAGCTTACAGAAAAGCTTGGCTTTTTTAAGAATACTGATAATCCTGTCCTGCCATCAGAAAAATCAGCTGAAATATTGTACGAGTCCAAGGCGGTGCTCTACAGAAATGGAGAATTTATTGTCCCGCAGGATGTGAAGATAGTTTTTGATAACGGGGATGTAATTATAGAGTTTTGGGATGGAAAATCCAGAAGTCATGACTTTACTTACAAAGGAAATAGAAAAATTGTATCCGTGGAGATAGATCCCTATATGAAAATTCCATTGGATAAAAATTTAATCAATAATAGCTATACCCTTAAACCTGACGCTACTGGTATATGGCGTATTTTTACAGCCTTTATGACCTGGATACAGGGAATTATGGTTACTATGAGTACTTTGGTCTAGTTTTTAAATTTTATGATGAGTATTTTTAAGGCATTAACTACTGGTTTTAAATTGACGTGGAAATATAAGCGTATAGTTGTTTTACTATACATGCTTACTTTTGTTCTGTCTGCATGTATTGCTTTTCCTCTGAAAAATTTGATTGAAGTAACTGTGGGAAAATCCCTTATGATAAAGGATTTGGTCAAAGGGGTGGATTATCAGTTTTTTAATGATTTTAATAATACTTATGGCCTTGGGTTAATTCCTGTTTTCGATCAGTCTATTACGGTTCTGATGTTGTTTTTTCTTCTTTTCGTTTTCTTCAGCGGCGGAGTGATTTCTGTTTTTATAAATGATCATCCGGAATCTTACAAAAAATTCTTTTGGAGAAAAGGCGCTCATTTCTTCTTCAGATTTTGCAGGTTGGCTTTTTACTTTTCGATCATTCACCTTTCGTTATTAGGAATGTTTTTCTTAGTTTTTTATCTTTCAATAAATGGTGAAATGCAAAATGAAGGTACTATTTCCTTTGCCCTGAAAGTTATCTCTCCTTTTTATTATCTTGCTGCTGTACTCATTTTTATGTGGCAGGATTATTCAAAAGTTTTCCTTGTGAAATCTGACAAAACCTGGATCTTTCAGTCTATGTTTCCCGCCTTGAAATTTATCAAGTCTAATTTCCTTAAAGTTTATGGTCTTTATTTGTTGAATATGCTTTTCTGGTTTGTATTGATATATCTGAATTTCAGAATTACCCTTTTGATAAAATTCACAAGCGGATCTGCAATTTTACTTGCCTTTCTTATTTCTCAGGTCTTTGTTTTATCCAGGCTAAGCCTTAAATTGATCAATTTAGGAAGTGTTGTAGATTTGTATAGTCAAAAATAATTTTTGACGGGAACTTTTCTAAGTCCTTTTGATGTTAAATTCTCGAATGCATTTTCTATACAAATTTTTAACATTACGCCTCAACCTTTTTGTTGTTATGAAAGTCTGAACAAAATCCCGGAAATCTCTGACATGAATGACCTCCCGGTCATATTTTTTCATAGCACAAATTCAATAACAATGTCGATTAACGATATAGATTATAGCAGGGTGAAAACCTTGTTGAAAAATCCTTATGCATTAAATCAAAAGTTGGGTATAGCCTTACTTTCTACCTTTGGAATTCCTGATGATTCTGATTTTGATGAGTTGATCTCGGACAACTCCGATAAATTGATGTACTGTCTGGAATACGGTTTGGCTGATAAGGTACGTTTTATTAAAACAGATGAAGATTTTGTACAGAAAAAACTTTCGCTTGCTGACTACAGGAATACTAAAAGACTCTATGTAGGTAGCTGGGGCTATAAAATTGATTTTGGTAAACTACATAAGCTTGAGGTATTAAGTCTGAGCAATACCTGGTTCAATAATTATAATTTTCAGTTCCGAAATCTAAAAAACCTCAGTGTCTTGTATATGGGTAAATCTCATATCTCAAAAATTCAGGAGGATATCTGTTATCTCAGTGAGTTGCAGGTACTCAATCTTTCTAATAACAGATTGTCAAAACTGCCTTTTCAGTTCAGTAAGCTTATAAAGCTGTACAATCTTAATTTGAGGTCAAATAAAATTAGTGAATTACTTCCTGATATCGATCGTCTGGAAAATCTGAAGATCCTGAATCTGAGCAATAATAATATTCAGTTTCTGCCTTCTTCATTTGTTAACCTGTCTCAACTGCAACATCTGAATCTCAGTCAGAATAATATTGGTAGACTACCTAAGGGAATGGAAAAAATGCTGAAACTAGAAAAACTGATCCTTTCAGCTAATCCGATTATCAGAAATCGTAAATTAATGTTGAAGCTTCAGGATATTTTACCACAAACTGAAATTTTATATTAAAAACTGAAAGTTTTTTTACCGACAGCTTGTTGATTAATATATTGAATTGCAAGTAATTATACAACTAAAAACACTTTATAAAAATAAATATGTAAAAAAAATGCTTTTTTCGTGAACTTTTTAGTCTGTTTTGATGTTTAAGAATCATACAATCATTTCAAAGGAAGTCCTTACCGGGTTTCCTTTCTGTGTTTTATATACCCATCTTCAGCCTGATAAAAAAGTACAGGTTCTTCAGATATAATCAAATGTTGAAATTGAATTAATTCTAAGGTTTCTTACAAATCTCTCTTCTTCACAATGAAATATCCCGAAATTACAAAGATTGCAATCCAGCCGACTGATACCAAAGCTTTAAGTGACTGACTAATTTCATAGCTGTCATTTTCTGCCTGAGTTTGCTTTGCTATCATATCCAGGCTGTCCTGAAAAAATGGAAAAGGAACTAAATCGGTAAATGCGTTGATCGGAGTAAACTGAGCAATAGTTACACCGAGGGATAAGGTGAATATGAATTTAAAAATAAAGGTGAGAATGTATGAGATGATAGCCAATGCAGGGCTTTTTAATAGAAAAGCAAAGAAAAATGCAAAAGAAAAATAGCCCATAGTCTGTATGAAATAATAGCCGATAAAACTGATGCCGGAAAAAAGATCAGAAAAACCTGTAAAATATACTCCTACTGCCATTCCAAGTAGAAAAGTGTACAAGGTAACGAACATTGCCAGGGCAGTAAATAAATAAAACTTGGAAAGTATCATTTCCTTCCTGCTGAGTCCGTCTATAATATTTTGCCGCTGTGTACGAAACGCAGTTTCATTGCAAATTATTGAAACAACTAATACACCTAGTAAAAGGTTTGTCCAGCTAGCCATATAACTTATGAAGTTCCATACTTTTGGAAATTCGTAAGCTTTTAATACATCAGGATAAATATTAGCTACAAAATGACCCAATCCAAAAAAGACCAAAGGCAACATAACCATATAAAGGATGATAATTGACCAGAACGTGGTGTTGTACTTTATTTTAGCGTACTCTATTTTTATTAAGTGTATCATTTTTTAGTGATTTCAAGGAATTGGTCTTCAAGGCTCTTACGGATTTCACGAAGTTCTGAAAGTACGATGCCTTTCTCAAAGAAATATCTGTTGATATCAGACGTTTTGATGGATTCATTAACATCCAGAATAATATATTCTTTTTTTATTTCGTTAATCTTTGCAGATTGAATCCCGGATATATGCGGCTTAAGCGCAGAGATGTCCTCACTGCTGATCATGATCTGACGGCTGTTGTCAAGAATGTTTTCAATTCCACTTTGACGGATAGCTACTCCATTTTGTAAAATAAGTACATCAGTACATATTTTTTCAATTTCGTCGAGCTGATGAGAGGCTATCAGGATAGTTTTTCCGGCTTTGGCAACTTCTACGATCAAATTTCGGATTTCTGCAATCCCCTGTGGGTCCAGACCATTAGTGGGTTCATCAAGCACGAGCACTTCCGGGTCGTTCAAAAGAGCAGAAGCAATAGCAAGGCGTTGTTTCATTCCCAGTGAAAAGGTTCGGAAAGTAGAATGTCGTCGCTTATAAAGATTTACTTGTTTGAGCACTGTTTCAATTCGCTCATCAGCATAGTTCATTTTCTTTATCATGGAAACGATCTTTAAATTTTTAACCGCATCCAGATAGGGGTAAAAGTTGGGCGTTTCCAGTAAAGCACCGATTCGCTTTCGGTTTTCATCTTTTTCCCCGTTGCCAAACCATGAAAAAGAACCTTGAGATGCATTTAATACCCCCAGTAAAATTCCAAGCGTAGTGGTTTTGCCACTACCATTAGGACCAAGAATACCAAAGACCATTCCTTTTTGGACTTTAATACTAAGGTTGTTCAATGCCTGTACAGAATGATATTTTTTGCTCAGGGAGGTAGTTTCGAGAATTGTATTACTCATATTTTATTTTTTTTCTAAGGAATACAATGATCGGTATATTGAAAGCAGGAAACAACGTTTAGTTGTTTCCTGCTGTAAAATATATCAATACTCAGAATTAATTCTGAGACTCCTTGAATTTTTTAAGTGCTTCATTTAACTTTGGTACCACATCAAATAAGTCACCAACAACGCCATAATCTGCTGCTTTGAAGAAAGGTGCTTCAGGGTCTTTGTTGATAACCACAATTACCTTAGACTGATTGACTCCGGCCAGGTGCTGTATCGCACCGGAAATACCGATTGCAATATATAGCGTAGGACGAATAGCCACCCCTGTTTGTCCCACGTGTTCGTGGTGAGGGCGCCAGTGTACATCCGCTACAGGACGGGAACAGGCAGTGGTAGCACCTAAAATGCCCGCCATTTCTTCAATAATTCCCCAGTTTTCAGGACCTTTCATTCCACGACCCGCAGAAACTACCAATTCGGCCTCAGGCAAGGGTACGACACCATCTACTGTAGATTTACTTTTAACAGTGACTCTTGAGGCAGGTACTGTAACAGAAAGCGTTTCAACAGCAACATCAGACCCCACTATTTCAGGAGGGAAGGTGTTTCCTGCAATTGTCACCACTTTATTAACAGAACTGATTTCGTAGGTAGCAAACCCTTTACCGGAAAATACGCCTTTCTTTACCGAAAAGTTTCCTCCCTCAGGTACAGAAATCACGGAAGTTACCAAACCTGCATTCATCCGAACTGCTAAACGTCCTGCCAGTGATTTTCCGGAGGAAGAATGAGCAAATACAACCGTGTCAGCACCCAATTGAGCAGCAGCATCTGAAATGACAGCAGCATAGGCCTGCGCGTCAAAATCGTCTGAAGCTGCTACGTTATATACCTTAGCGGCACCATATTGACCCAATGCTTCCGCACCCGATGAAGTTCCTATCGTAAGGGCAATACATTCCGTTCCCATAGCCTTGGCTGTGAGATTACCATAAGTGACTGCTTCGATAGCAGCCTTTTTGATTGAGCCTGAAAGGCTCTCTGCAAATACTAAAACAGCCATATTTATATTACTTTTGCTTCGTTATGTAATAGATTTACTAATTCCTCCATGTTTTCAGGATCAATCAGTTTAACACCGGTCTTGGCGGCAGGGTATTCGTATTTCGTTACCTTTACATTATCTGCGGCATCAACAGCAGGAATTACTGTAATAGGCTTACGCTTTGCCATCATAATACCTCGCATATTGGGTATTCTTTGTTCGGCCATTCCCTTTGCACAGCTTAAAACAAAAGGTGTGTCCACTTCTATCGTTTCTACTCCTCCTTCTATATCGCGGTCAATTGTTGCTGTATTTCCGGCAACTTCCATTTTGGTTCCGTAGGAAATGAAGGGCATTTCCAACATCTCAGCTGTCATTGCACCTACTTCAGAACCATTATAATCGATCGTTTCTTTTCCCATCAAAACCATATCATAGCCTTCAGATTTTGCATAGGCTGCAATTTGTTTTGAAGTAAACATGGCACTTGATGCTTCTGCATCTACCCGTACGGCATTATCGGCACCTATTGCCAATCCTTTTCTTATTACAGTTTCGTTGGTTTTTGGTCCTACGTGAAATAGGGTGACGGAACCACCTGCCTGTTCTTTCAGTTCAAGTGCACGAACCAAAGCATACCACTCATCATAAGGATTCATGATGAACTGTACTCCGTTCTTATCAAATTCTGTATCGCCGTTGGCAAATTTGATCTTTGTTGTAGTGTCAGGAGTCTGACTTACACAAACTAATAATTTCATAAATTTACTTTTATATTAAACTTTCAATAATTTTTGAAAACAACGCCAAATATAGTCAAGTCTTTCTGATTTTTATAATGTAATTGTATTTAATTTTCATCAATTTTGATTTCGTGATATTTTATAGTATTTTTAACTTCTGACTTGTTTTTTTAATTGTAAAGATATGAAAGGAAAGCTGTTTTTGTTTTTGTCTGTAATTTTTACTGGATTTTTTAGTTGCTCTGAACCTGCAGGTTGTGTCGATTCGAGGGCGGTGAATTTCGACCCCACAATTACCGTTGCCAATGCTTCCTGTGTTTATCCGGAATTATTCCTTCAGATCGGTCTTTTTGTCGATACGCTCCCTTTTGAAATCAACAGAATTTATGATATCAACGGCTACAAGACGGCCTTCAAACAGTTTCAGTGTTATCTTTCTGATATTGAGCTTACAAGACCCGATCAGACTGTCTTATCGGGTAGCAACCTGTATCCGTTGCTCAGGGAAGGTCAAACCTTTTTTTCCCTCGGGGATGTTTATGTGGAATCCTTTGACAATATAAGTTTTAATGTAGGCGTAGACCCAGCAGCAAATGCCAATATCTTCTCTTTTTTGAATGATCCTTTACATCCTCTTGCACTGCAAAGCCCGGATACCATGCACTGGAACTATAATGATGGTTATATCTTTCTCAAAATGGTCGGTAAGGTGGACAGAAACGGGGATAATATCCCTAATGAACATGAATCCTTTGATCTGCAGATAGGTACCGATCAGCTACTCAGAACCGTGGACCTGACTATTAATAAATCCGTGGAACTGGAAAATGATACAGTGAAATTAAAGTTGGATGTCAATAAATTGCTCCTGAATGTGGATTTGCAAACAGAACAGAATACTATGACAATTGATAATCTTCCGCTCGCTACTAAAATTGCTGATAATATTGCAGCGGCTGTTACTACTTATTAAATACTGTTGAACTTATATTCACTGTAGAAATTAAAAATATTTCAATGAAATTATTTTATTTATTAGTACTATTATCATTTCTTATTTTTTCATGTGGGAATGCTAAAACATCATCAAATAATAAGCTGTTTGAAGGAGCTATTACTTATAGTTTAGAATATACTCCTTATTCCGCTTTACTTAGTTCAGATACACTAAAAGAGCTTCTTGGTTCTGAACTGAAAGTAGATTTTAAAAAAGGAAATTACCGAAAACAATATTTTTCACCAGGGGGTACATTGCTACAAGAAAGATATCTTGATTTAAAGGAGAAAAAATCTTATTACAGATCATTGGATAGCGATACCATTTATTGGTTTAACATTACAAAAACTAATAATGAATGCACTTTTAATCTATTAAAAGATACGGTTCTTTTTAATTATCAGGCAAGAGCAGTAAAAACTGAAACTACTGTTTTGATGAAAAATTTTGGAAAAGATTCTATTAAACTTTGGGGTTTGTATTATTACTCTAAAAAACATAAAGTCAATCCGCAATGGTATAAAGATTATAATGAAGATGGTTTCAACGAAGTAATAAAATACGGTAAAGGAATCTCCCTTTTGGAAGTTAGTGAAGGGGTATTCTGGGAGAAAAAAGTTATTTTAAAAACAGTGACTCCCGGGAATATTGAATACAATCAAATTAAAATTCCAATTAATAATAAAAGTATATTAAAAGAACTGTAAAGTATTGCATTCACCTGTTAGTGTAATATTGAACAGGCTCAGAAAAAAATAGTGAGAAATTAGTATTTCTGTTCCTATGATAGCTCTTTGCTCAATGTTTTATGTACTTTTACAAAAAAAACAATGCCTTTGATCATTTCCGCTCTTTTATTGATAATACTCTTATTGTTGATTCTGAGATTTTGCAATTTCCATTCCCTCGCAGACAAACTGCTTAACCGTAAATTTCTTAAAACGGGTATGCATTCTGATTTCTTTTCTGTAGGTGAAAATACCAATATGCATTTCTGGAAAGGTGGAAAGGGAAGACCTTTGCTTTTGTTACACGGCTTTGGTGCCTCGGCAAAATATCAGTGGGAAAAACAGATAAAAGACTTCAGCAAAGGTCGAAGCCTGATTATCCCGGACCTGATCTATTTCGGAAAAAGTACTTCTTGTAATGGGGAGTACAGCATAGATTTTCAGGTGGATTGCATTCTGAAGCTTCTTGATTTTCTTCAATTGGATTCTTTCGATATTGTGGGGCTTTCCTACGGAGGACTTTTGGCGGTTTCTATTGCCGATAAATGTCCGGATAAGGTGGGGTCTATTGTTGTCTGTGACAGCCCGGTACGGTTTTTTTCTGAAGAGGATGTAGCTAAGGTCTTAAAATCTTTCCAGGTAGATAGCTTGCAGAATTTACTACTCCCTCCAAAAAAAGAAGGCCTGAAGGACCTGCTCAGGATTTCTTTTAGCAAACCTCCGGTATTGCCTTTCTTTGTACTGAAAGAGGTACATGAAGGCATTATCAATCATCAGTTGGAAGACAAGAAAAAATTGTTGAATTATCTCAATGAAAGCAGAAAGGAACTCAATCAGAGAAACTTTAATCTTGTGTGTAATGTTTTACTTCTGTGGGGTAGGGAGGATGCTTTGATACCGGTACATGTGGGCGAGCAGCTGAATGATTTTTTTGGTGAAAACGCTTCACTTGTCGTGATGGAAAATGCCGCGCATATGCCTAATATGGAACAACCGGAAGTTTATAACAAGATTGTTCTTGATTTTTTGATTGAAAGATGAATATAAAAGTAGGGAATGATTCTCAACGCTATTAGAAAATTCAAATTTGTTAATAAATTTTACTCCTCCGGAATTGGCCAACGATGGATATCAGCCAAACTGAATCCTGTTCTGCCCTTTCTTAATGAAAATTTCAAAATTTTAGATGCAGGTTGCGGCAATTGTCTTATCACGCAGTCGCTACGGCAAAAGGGCTTTGACTGTACGCCCCTCGATGTTGATAACCTGTCAATAATTGATGAGGTCCAACCGGTTGTTTATGACGGTTTATCAATTCCCTTTGAAGATAAGTCCTTCGATGTGGCTTTATTACTGACTGTCCTGCATCATACGCCCGACCCGATTCCCGTATTAGAGGAATGTGCCCGGGTGTCAAAGAAAATTATTATCACTGAAGATATTTACTCCAACAGATTGCAACAATACCTGACCTATGCAATGGATACGATCGTTAATTTCGGCCACTCTCAGATGACCTATCAGAACAAATCTGATGAAGAATGGAAGACAGCCTTTGAACATTCAGGTCTGCAACTGATCGAAGAGTCTTCCAGATCTGTTTTACTCTTTTTCAGACAGGCCACCTATGTATTATCCACTTCTTAATATTAAATGCATCTTATTATGAAACAAGGTTATTTTCTATGCTTCTTGTCCCTTTTGTTCTTTTCCTGTCATTCATCAAAAATGACAACCACTTCCGATCAATATCTTCCTTCTTTTGTAGACAATGTGAAACTGGGAATGACGAGGGATCAAACATTGGCAATCAGAAAAAACGCGGTCGAGGTCAATTCCTTTCAGGAAACTCCTCGTGTAATATTTACAGAAGATGTGGATACGGAGGATATGACTTCTGTGTATTTTTTCTTCCTGAAGCAAGCACCTGAAACGCTGGTGGAAATTAATATTTTGCACAAATCTAAGGAGGCTGCCCTTAAAACCATCAATCAGTTCTTCGGAGAAAAGCATTCCAAACAAAATCAATGGCATAAAAAACTGAGTGACGGAACGTTAATTCATGCTACCTGCCGCAAACAAAAGGTCTTTATTTATATTGAACATCAAAAAGAAATCATAAATCCTGCAGAATAATTACCCTGAGAATAGTATTTGTCTCGAAAAAAGCCGAAATTTGCAGCATATTTAATAATTATGTATCTTTTAATCTCATTGAAATGCTGTTAATGCTTGGTAATGAGTCAAATAAATGAAAATGAAACCGTTGAAAATATATCATAAGGACGATCATCATCAACATGGCCACGATTGCAATCACGATCACGGACACGATCATATGGAGGAACAAAATGACCTCCTCATTAACCTGGATAACCTTGAAAACTTCAAGGAGGACAAAGTAAAGGTAAAAGTTATGCCCGAAAAATCTTCCAATGTTATCTCTTTCAATAACTTTATCAATTTCTTTCCACCGGTAGAACTTCCCTATACGATCACCTCTGATACTCAGCGCTTACTCAGTCTTAATAATGACCCGCTTTCTGCTGAGTGGATGTTTAATTTTGTGCTGGGTAAAGATGATGTCATCGACGAATATACCGAATTCATGCCCTGCTTTGCCATTCCGGATACCAAAGACTTTTTTGCCTTGGTTTATTGGGAAGCGGGAATAGAAGGTACTGCTTTTTATCTTGCTACTTTTTCCAAAACAGGCATCATTATTGAAAAATCTAAAATTGCGGGAACTAATTACAAAGACGACGGGTTGTATCAAATGGTTTGCACGATCAGTCCTAATTGGTTGTTCAGCCGTGTTGAAGGTCGTTTAGACGAAAAAGGCAATGCCGCTCCGGTATCCTCAGAAGAAAATCACCTGTATAGTTCCCTTCAGTTATCCGGTGATGGTGAAATAGTCCCTATTTAATTACTTAATAAAATATCAACACTCCGGGATCAATCTGTTTTATTAATCAGATGATTAAAAAATCAAATAATTAAGATCCCTTTAATCCCTTTATTACAAAAAAAAATAATGTCAAGAAAAAAGAAAAACAATAAAAGAAATAAAATAAAAACCCTGCCTGTACCTGTACTCGAAAAAAGATTGATAGATCTGTTCAGTAAACAGATTACCACAAGATTCGATGCCAAAACAATTATCAGAAAATTAAAAATATCCAATTCTAAAGACTCTGTTCAGCATTGTCTGGAAAAACTGGTGGCTACCGGAAAACTGGAAGCTACCCGTGGTGGTAAATTCAAATGGAATAAAAACGCTAAACGCTCCTCCAAAAATGATAAAAATGACGGTAAAATTGCCGTCGGACGTATGGATGTTACCCGAAGTGGTGCGGCCTTTATTATATGTGATGACAATGAAGAACTTGAAAAGGATGTTTTTGTCCCTGCCCACAAATCTATGTCTGCCTTGCATGGCGATACGGTAGAAATAATGTGGTACCTCTCCCGCAGAGGAAAGCCCGAAGGTAAGGTGACAAGAATCGTAAAACGAAAATCTGATCAGTTTATCGGTACTTTGGTCCTTTCCCGCAAATTTGCTTTTGTGGTTCCCGACAACCCCAATATGCAGACAGATATTATCCTGGATCCCAAAAAGTTGCCCAAAGAGGCAGAAGATGGCGCCAAGGTGGTGGTCAGTATTGTTAAGTGGCATACCGACAACAAATCCAATCCCGAAGGAGAAATTACTACTTATTTCGGAACGGAAGGCGGCAATGATATTGAAATGAAATCCATTCTGATTCAGAAAGGCTTTAACCTGACCTTCCCGGCAGAAGTGCTGCGTGAAAATGCCGCTGTGGATACGGAAATAAAAGAAGAGGAGATCGCCAAACGCAGAGATATGCGTGGCATTACTACCTTTACTATTGACCCCGAAACAGCCAAGGATTTTGATGATGCCCTCTCCATAGAATTGCTGGATAACGGCAATTATGAGATCGGAATTCATATTGCCGATGTGACACATTATATCACGCCGGGTTCTGAACTCGATAAGGAGGCTGCAAAACGGACTACATCCGTATATCTTGTCGACCGGGTGCTGCCTATGTTGCCCGAGAAATTATCGAATGGTGTCTGTTCGCTCAGACCACATGAAGAAAAACTGACTTTCTCTGCTATCTTTGAACTCGACAGGCAGGGAGATGTTGTCAACGAATGGTTCGGTAAAACGATTATCTATTCCGACCGCAGATTCACCTACGAAGAAGCACAGGAGAGACTGGAAAGCAAAACCGGCGATTTTGCAGAAGAATTACTGATGTTGAATCGCTATGCTTATATTTTACGAAAAAAACGATTTGGTACCGGAGCTATTAATTTTGAATCTCCTGAAGTGCGTTTCAAGCTCGATGAAAAAGGGGTGCCACTGGAAGTTTATCTGAAAAGCCGGAAGGATGCGCATATGCTGGTCGAAGACTTTATGTTGCTGGCCAACAGAAGGGTAGGAGCCTTAATTGACGGTCTGCATGAGTCAACAGGTATCAAATGGCCTATG
>CAJQOX010000382.1 GCA_905480075.1 uncultured Aureispira sp.
AAATTGTTTGCGAAAAGTTACTCGGAGGCATAAATGATGCCCCGGTAGCAGCTACATTGCAGCCGTCAAGAGTTGCTGGCAATGCAGACGAGCAATCATCATTTACTGCAGGGCCGGGAAAGCCTTGAAGCTGCCCTTCAAAAGAGAAGGGTTTTGAAGACCAGACAAACACATACAAAGGTTCCGCATCATTTATCCCGGCTACATTGACCGATTGTAAAATAAAATTAGGCCCTGACCTTACTAACAAAAGATCACATCCGACCTGAACTAAGCCACCACAACCTGTTCCCTGATAAAAAGCTACGCTAATGTCTGCACTACCAAGGGTGTTATTTACATCAAGTGACGCAACACTGACTCCGTGGATCGGATCATACAATGCCCATGCGCCATCAGTGTTTGGACCATTAGTTGTCCCACAGGTAGGCTTTGGACTTGGCCAGGGAGTGTTAGCAGAACTTGCAAAATTAACAAGCCCTGATGTTGTATTAAAGAAGGGCGTACCCACTATATTACATGTTACAGTATCCAATGTTGAATTAATTACCGTAGGGCAAGTACTTTGAGAGTTTGTAGTTGGAGGGGGGCAAGGTGCCGGGCATGTCCCGCCACAATCTATTCCTGCTTCTCCATTATTTTGAATACCATCAGAACAGGAAGCGGGGTTTTCAGTCATACACAAAGTGCCGCTGATTGATCCACTTGAAGCAGCATTTTCTACTATGAATATGTATACTGTTCCTGCAGTACCACCTCCGGTTACAGTTTCTGCTCCTCCTGCACCAGCAGCATCTGAACATTCACCAAGTAAAAACCCCTGAACACAAGGATCTCCGGTTGATTCAAAAACCTGAATTACTGCATCTCCGCCACCGGAAGGGGTAAAGGTAATATCATTGCTGCCCCCACCGGTTCCTGTATACCAACCCCAACCATCTATCGTTACAGTAGATCCGGGACCACAGGCTGATATATTAAAACTATTTGTAAACCCTGTTGTGGTTACAGCAGAACAATCACCATCTGTCCATTCATTGGCCGCAGGAGGAGGATTACCACAAGGCGTACTGACTAAAGACTGTGCCTGTGACATCTGACTCCAAACCAAAAAGCTACACGATAAGATTATTATTCTAATTTTTGTATTTATAAAGTTCATATTTTTATTTTTTACTTATCAGGTAATTGCGCTTGGCTTTCAAATCGTCCAGCTTTTTTTTCAATTGTTCTGAAACAGCAATATCATGTTGAGTTTCTTCAATTTTCTTCTCTGTTTCTTCAATCTGACTTGTTAAGTATTCTTCAGTTTCATACTCTAAAAAAAGAAAATGTCTCTCCTTGTTTTTGTTATTGACAACTTGGATACCCTCAGGGGTTTCTATTAATTTTTTTTGAAAATAGAGACCGGATTGAGATTCTGAATCTTTCTTTTCCAAAGTTTGAGAAAAGGCGAAACTCACCCAAAAGAACATCAATACAATTGTAATTGATTTTTTCATATTTGTTTTTGTTTAGTTTAGAAGTTCATTCTTACCTTAAAGTTAATTGAAATAAGAAGCAATCAGACTTTAAATTATTTTATTATGTCGGAAATAATATAATTATGGAGAGCACCTACTGAATGAATCATAAAAACCCATTAATAAATATTCTGCAACTGTTAAATTATTTTGAGGTTGAATTCAAGTTATTAAGAAAATAAAAGAGTTTAAATAATGTTTCAAGGATGCTTTGCATCTAGTACATTATTTCATTTTTAAAAAATTTCTCATGATTCCCACTTCCAGAAACCTTTTTGCATATTTATTCAAATAATAAATTAATTGTGCGTCCGCACCAATCAATAATTTTGTTTTTTTCTTTCTGATTCCTTTTATAATAGCAAATGCTGCTGACTCCGGGGATTTATTCAGAGCCTTTTCAAATTCTTTCATTTTCTCAGGATTTGCTCCTTTTGCAGACTTTGCAATGTTTGTTTTAACACCTCCAGGATGCACGCAAGTAACGATTACCCCTGTTTTGTTTATACGTTCCTCTAGCATGACTGATTCGGAAAAACCTCTTACTGCAAATTTTGAAACACTGTAAGAAGAAACACCTGGTATACCAACCAACCCAAAAACACTGGATATATTTACGAGACCAGATTCTTTTTGCTTTCTTAGGTAAGGCAAAAAAGCCCTTGACCCATAAATTGTTCCCCACATATTAATCCCTAAAAGCCATTCAAAATCCTTAGTATCAATTTCATCCATATATAAACTTTCTTGCGCTACTCCTGCATTATTAATCATAACATCAGCCCTTCCATATAAAGAAATTACATCTTTGGCAAATCGGTTCATCATCGCTTCATCGGACACATCAAAAACAGAAGAAAAAACCTGAACTTCATTACTCAACAGGCTCAATGTATCCTGCAAAAGAATTCCTCTGTAGTCATTTAGTGCCAACTTTGCCCCCTTTACGGCAAATGCCTGCGCAAGTGCCCTTCCTATCCCCGAACCTGCCCCGGTTATTATTATCACTTTGTTAGTAAAACTTTTCATGTGTATTGCAAATAATGTGCTATTCTATTTTATAATATTGTTTATCCTTGCTTTTTCAAAAAAAGACACTTAGACAAGTTCTTTATTTACACCTTAAGATGGCTTGAAGATGCTGAATGACTACTTTTTCACTTTTTATTTAATAGAGGTCATTGTTTTATACCAATGTAAAGTTTCTTCTGGTTTAATTTTTATTGTTTTTTTTTATTGTTTTTTTTCCATATCATGGATAAATTCCTAAGAAGAAGTGAGGTACTCAGAAACATTATTTTTTAATGCGATCAATTCATCTGCTTAGTATTCAGATTAGTTGATAAGTTAATTAATAAAAAACCCTGATCAATTAAATCAATCAGGGCTTTTGTATTAAAGATTTTTTTTTTTACTTTTCTATTCTTACTTTTCTTGTAAAATGCGAACTATCAGTACTTACACGTATAATATAAATTCCGGATGAATATCTGTTAGTGTCAAAAACTACCTCAAAATATTGCCCATTATCCATTATCCCTTTGTGCAAATGTACGATTTGACCCAATGGCGATATTATTTCAATTAAATAATTGTCCTTTTCTGCCACTTTTACAAAAATGCTTTGATTACCCCCGGAAAGAAGGGTTGGATACAAGTCTTCCTGAATACTGTTTGAAACCTCCAGTGCTTTTGTTTCTGTATAACTGAATGTACCATCATAGTCAATTTGTTTTAATCTGAAGTAGTGTGTACCACTTATTAGTTTCTCAACATCAAATGAGTAATTTTGAGTTATCAACGTTGTACCATTACCTGTCACAAAACCTATATTTTTAAACTCAGGAACTCCGAAAGATGGCTTTGCATGCTCGACTACATAGCCTTTGTTGTCTAATTCAGTAGCAGTAGACCAACTGAGCTTTGCCTTGTTGTTACCAACCAATTCTGCATCAAAGAACAATAATTCTACCGGCAA
The DNA here is from genome assembly GCA_905480075.1 of uncultured Aureispira sp. Lineage (GTDB taxonomy): Bacteria > Bacteroidota > Bacteroidia > Chitinophagales > Saprospiraceae > Aureispira. Next base: position 3,502 of record CAJQOX010000382.1, read on the forward strand.
AGGGTTCAACACAGTAATTTTTGATGTCATTGCCAGTTCGCAGCCTACTCCGGAAAATTTCATCCCCCTTATTTGAATATCATACTCCCCTTCTGCAAAAAATGGAAAAGTGACTAAATCAAAATCTGTTCCGGTACTAAAAACTGACACTCCTAAATCTTCATTAGGTGCTGCTAAATTCTCAATTACATACAGAATACCCGCAGTTGTTCCGGACAGCGTAAATGTTGCTGTTCCTCCTAGTGAGGGAACAATAAATGTAGCTGGAGAAAAAGTAAACGGAGGCGGAGAAGTACATTGGACAATTTCAGTAACCGGACATCTGAACTCCATTAATCCGGGTTCCTGCACCCCAAAAGTCAGAACTGCACCACCGTAAAGTTCAGGTGAAGGCACAACGACTGACCAGGCAGTACTGTTAGTTGTTGTAGTTCCGGCAAATGCGCCGTCTATATATAGATTAACCACAGTGCCGGCAACAGCCGTACTTAAAGTTCCGGTTACAACCCCTGTATTTTCATCATAGGGCGTATTGGTAAACACACCGCAACGATTAGGCGTGGCGCCCAAAGCAGTCACTCTTAAAGATGCTTCACTTGAACCACAGGAAGATGTAACTTTAGCAAAATAAGAAACACCGGCTACGGCAACCACTGCAGAAGTCCATGTTCCTCCAGAAACAACAGCTGTCCCAAGTGAAACTGCAGGAGCAGAAACATCATAAATATCTACCGTTGCTCCATTCTCTGCAGATGTGCCCGTAAGCACTACTCCTGCTTCTACCTCGTCGTCGGCATTGGCATCTATAGATGGGGCAGCAACAGTACATGAAATCGTTTGACTTGCAGCAGTAGATTCACAGGCCAGATCTGCCTGAGCAGTAACACCAACAACATCTCCCGATGACAATGGAGAAACTCCAACAAAAGTAAACGTACCGGCTGTAGCAATAACAGATTGTTTAAAAAACCCATTAACATAAAGCCTGACAGTTTCACCTGTTACGGCAGTACCGGAAATATCGGAGGTCCCCTCCACAATCGGATCTGAAGTAATTACAGGCTCTGTAGAACTTCCGGACAAAGAGAAAGATCCACCATTGCGATCAAGGCAAATAGAAGCTGGTGCAGAAGGGCAATTGCCTGTATCTGCTACAACTTTATAAGTGCCCTCTACCATATCACCAGACCCTGCAGTGCATATATTTGAGATTGTATTATTAACCAAAGCAAGACCATCCCAGCCCCAGGCACCAGTGGCATCAGCCGTTATGGATACCTGCAGCGCTTCTGTCGGTGAGGCAGGAGGAGCTAAATATAGCCATATATTGATTATTGCATTCGGGTCAGAGGTACCTTTCATGCCCTTTGCCCCAACACAGGTAATCGTTGGTGTTGTAGGTTGATTCAGCGTGTTACAGTCAGAGACTATGATTATCTGTGGGTCAGGATCACATATTCCTTCCCCAGTAGCCTGTGCCGTTGCATATATTGTATCTCCGTTAACTAATGGTCCGGGAAGTGCCATTCCCCATCCTGCACCATCAGTTGTAGCAACAGTACCTTGTGAGCTACCATTTATAAAAACTTCTATTGTTGCATCCTTAGGCTTTTCTGAGCTGGTAACGGTCCAATTTCCTGTAATAGGCACATTGGTGCCCGATGGTATAGGCCCGTTAATTGTTGGTGGGTTGGTACAGGAACAAGGTGCAGCTGCAGTAGGCACGGTTCCTAATGGTGTTCCGCATTGATAAAAAATAATATCTTCATAACTTCCTCCTCCATTAATATCTGAAAGCGGTCCTCCCAAAGCAGGCTTGGGTGCCATAACTGTTGTAGCAGCGTATCGCAATGGCGTAGAAGAAGTGATACCAAAAGTAGAATACAAATCAGCAAGTACTATATAAAAATCATGAAAATAATCAGGGTTATCACAATTATTTGTAAGGGCTACAGAACGTTGATGATTGCTAACTATTGAATATGTGACGTCAGGAATCGATGGATTATCTATTCCATCTACATTGTACATAGCTACCTGAAAGTTTGTCTCAAGGACAATTTCTATCTCAAACCCGGGGTTGCCGTTAATCCCTGTAGTTTTGGGTATATAATTAGGGTCTGCATCCGGCCCACAACAACCAAACTTCATATCAGTATCAATCAAAATAGAATATCCTTTTGATCCCGGTACTGTGTTTCCCTGACGAAAACGAAAAAGAAGATTTGTTGCATCTGAAAACATATATACACCAGAATCAAAAGAATCTATACGTACAATATCAGAAAAATTACAATCTGCTCCTCTTGCCAAATCAGAGGTTGGTTCCGCATAGGGTACAGGCAAAGGTTGATAAACAATCTCACTCTCCGTAATGTCATTTATTAAATAACCGGTGGGCAGGACAGAACTAAAACCGTCCCCATTTGGATTAAGTGGAGTTACCCCCATTCCTCCTGGTGGTAGAATTATCAAACCGGGAGACTGTGAGTAAAGTGACAAATTACACAATAAGGCTAACAATAGTAGAATTGATTTCATTTTTCTGGGGAATTAAAAAGTGAATTATAAAAAAAAGAAAATTATTACTTCTTAAAAATTTTAATAAGCGTCATAAGCCGTAGATAGGACTCGCAATATAACAAGAAAACTACACTTACACAAATCACCAAGTGCAATTTGCTCATTTATAATAATATACAACTATGTAAAAGGTCTTTTTTTTGTGGTAGGTATTGTATGCACAGTGTTTATGCTGCTGCCTGACATGTATAGTACACTTACATAATATTAGTTATGAGTAAAAATAATGCCCATTCACAAAGCGCTGACTAACAACAGCCTAAGCATAAAAACAAAATCTAACTTTCTTTTTTATGGAATTTTTCCATCTTTTGACAGCCTTTAAACTTAAGAAAAAGACTTCTGGTACATAAAAATATGATAATTATTTTATATTCTTATTTTACATGGTTACATTACCCACTTTAAAAGGAATACCCCGAAGTAAAACATTCAAAATACAAAAAAACACAAATATGAAATTATTATTAAATATATTTCTGGTTTTACTAATTGCACCACAATCCTACGCCCAAAACCAAGATTATATCATTGATATCAATGACCGTAAGATCTTTGGGAATATTAAGCTTAACACCCCGGCAATTAATTCCGTTCAGATAAAATTTAAAGACAACAAAGGTGGAGGCTTTCAACAATACAGAACCAATCAGATTAAAACATGGTGTGTGGGAAATCAGGTCTATGAGACGAAAGCCTACAAGGTTAACGAATTAAAATCCTATTCCGTTTTTATGTTGAGAATGACTCCCGAAAAAGGAAAAGTGCATTTATACGAATATTATAACACTAGTGGAGAAATGGGATATACTCAAACATTCCTTGAAAAAGATAATAAATTGACTGAACTACAATACGGACGTTTCAGAAAACAATTGACACTTTATTTTGAAGATTATAAAGAGTTGTCAAAGAAAATTGCCGATAAAAAATTCAAAAAAAAGGAAATCCTCAATATTATTGAAGAATATAATCAATGGCGGGAATATTTATGGAAATAGTTGTTGGTATTACTTATTAAACAATGATTACCAATAATGTCCGATAACAATTAATAGTTTTATAAGTATTTTTTTTTTGATCAAACAATCTAAAGATCCTATTTTTGCATCTCTTCCAGACCTGTTATATCCCTAATTCTCTTTTTTTGAATATTTTCTAGGTAAAACCCGCTCTTTATTTGTCAGGATAATTTAATCTCTATACCTTTGCCAAAGGCAATTAACAATATTTCACACAACTATTCAACCTTATCATGACAGAGACTACTATATTTTCCGGTACAAATACCAGATATTTATCTGAAAAAATTGCAGATTATTACGGTCAAGGCCTTGGCAAAATAATGTTCCAACAATTTAGTGACGGTGAAATGCAGACCTACATTCAGGAATCTGTCCGTGGAAAATATGTATTTTTCATTCAATCTACCTTTGCACCTTCGGATAACATTATGGAATTGTTGCTTATGATAGATGCTGCAAAAAGAGCCTCCGCAGGATATATTACAGCTGTTATTCCATATTATGGCTACGCAAGACAAGACCGTAAAGACCGTCCACGTGTTGCTATCGGTGCTAAATTATTTGCCAATCTTTTGATTGCAGCCGGAGCAGACCGGATAATGACTATGGACTTACACGCTGATCAGATTCAAGGTTTCTTCGACATTCCCGTAGACCACCTTAAAAGCGAAGCTATTTTCTTTAATTACCTCGAAAAGGAAGATACGAGTAATGTAATTTTTGCTTCTCCTGATGTAGGGAGTACTAAAAGAGCAAGAGCATATGCTCAACATTTTGGCACTGGCCTTGTTATTTGTGACAAATATAGAAAAAAAGCCAACGAAGTAGCTGAAATGACCGTTATCGGTGATGTTATCGGGAAAGACGTTATACTGGTAGATGATATTGTTGACACTGCAGGTACATTATGCCGGGCTGCTGAAATCCTTATAGAGGACGGAGCTAAGAGTGTAAAAGCATTGTGCACGCATCCCGTTTTGTCAGGCCCTGCTTATCAGCGGATTGAAGACTCCCTACTTACTGAAATGGTGGTAACTGACACGATTCCTTTAAGACAGGCATGCTCTAAAATTAAAGTGGTTCCGGTTGCTAAACTATTCTCAAGAGCTATCAGGAATGTCCATGAATACCGCTCAATATCTGCTTTATTCGTAAAAAAAAACAATAGCGAATTAGTTAAATAACTAATTAATTATTTTTCAGCGCTAATAAATTAAAATAAAAACGTCCGACAGGTAAGGAATGTCAGACGTTTTTTCAAAAGAACCGAATTTTCTTTTATTAGAACATTGTTTTTTTCTTTACAACTTTTATTCCACAAGTATTTATTAATATACTTTTAACATTAAAAAGCTGTTTACTTATTGGTATATACCAAACTCACGTATTATTGCTAAAAGTAATGCTACAATAAGTAAATAACGAACATAAATATTTGATTGTGGGTATGAGGTAGCAAATCTTGCAGCAATGTAGCCTCCTATTCCTTGCCCTAAAGCAAGTAATGCACCGATTTTCCAGTCAATTAAGTTATTATAGGCAAAAACAATTATTGCCCCTGAAGTAATCAACGCAAAGGCCAATAATTTTACGCCATTCGCTTCAATGAGACTGTAGCGCCCGACAAGCGTCAGGAAAATAATTATCATTATCCCTGTACCGGCCTGAATGAACCCTGCATAAAAGCCCAACAGCATAAAAAAAGGAACACTCAAAAACAAATTTAAGGAAAAAGACCTGTCTGTTTCACGAAGCCATTTTTTGGGATTGGAAAACACCAGCAGCAGAAAAAAGGGAAGTAAGTATTTAAAAAAAGAACGTATAGTGGTACCATCTGCATATAAGGCAAAAACAAATCCGGCAGAAGCACCAAGTATCAGGGATAAAACTATTGGCTTATTGCTTTTGTTATTCAAATGTCCGCTTTTGTAGAATGAGGGTAAGGCCATTAAGGCCATCGCCATAACTCCCAAACGGTTTGTAGCGTTTGCTACCTCCGGAGACAATCCAGCAACATCCATAAGAATTATGAATGACAACACAGCACCCAAACCTGCCAGTGTTCCTATAAAGCCAGCAACCAGCCCTCCAAAAACAATCAAAAAATATAAAGCCATCAATAAGATTAAAGGATAGTTTATTTAATGAATATGTTTTACGCTACATTAAAGTGAAAGTTGCAGTTTGATGTAATTACTAAATGTATTAATTTAATAATTAGTTGCTTTTTTTTTACAATATTATATAATCAACTAAATATAAGACAAATACGAATTATTGGTCTTTCTGTTTTATTTCCTGACACAATTCTATCAGCACAGAATTTGTTGTTTTGGGGTGGAGAAAGCAAACCATCTTGTTGTCAGCGCCCTTTTTGGGTTCAGGATTCAATATGGTAAAGCCTTCATCTGAAAGACGTTTAATCTCAGAATGAATATCTTCTACTTCAAAAGCTATATGATGTATACCCTCTCCTCTTTTCTCAATAAACTTTGCAATAGGGCTTTCTTTATTTGTTGCCTCAAGCAACTCTATTTTAGTATCACCACATTTAAAAAATGAGGTGGAAACACCTTCCGATTCTACCTCTTCTACTTTATAAGATTCTTGTCCGAATAATTTCGAAAACAAAGAACCACTCTCCTTTAAATCCTTTACTGCCAGGCCTATATGTTCTACTTTCATATTTGTTTTATTATATTTTATTGTTTTTTATCTGTAAATATAAGTAGCATTATGACATTTTTCCTGTTTTTAACTTTTTTATTTCATGATTAAAAGTTTGTTAAAAAAAAGCCGATTTTTATCTAATATTAAAATTATAGCTTACTTTTGTTCAGTATAAGTTTTTGATTGATAACCAAATCACGGTTTTCCAGACACTTCTTTTATTAAAACAACTATTTCTTCTGTATTTCATTCAGGTAGTCTTTTGTAAAATTTCTGCCTTTAATAAAGACAAAATTTTAAACATGGGTGCTATTAAATTTTTTATTCAGGGAATTAAGAATTTTAAAGAAGTCGGGACTTTCTCAAGATCTTCACATTTTGTAGGCAAAACTATGACCAAAGATAAATATATCGATTGGGAGAATGCAAAATGTATTGTTGAATTAGGAGCTGGAGACGGACCTATCACCAAACAAATATTACAAAAAATGTCTCCTGATGCAAAATTGCTTTGTTTTGAAATTAATGACAAGTTCTGTGAAGAATTACACGAAAGTTTTGGACATGACAATCGCATTACAATTATCAAAGATGACGCTAAAAAACTTGGAGAATATATCCGTCAGGCAGGCTTTGAATATGCCGATGCTGTACTTTCGGAAATACCCTTCGTCATTATTCCTGAAGATGATATCATAGAAGAATCTCACCGATGTCTTAAAAAAGGAGGAAATTATGTGCAACTCCACTATTCTCTTGTAGCTAAAAAACGCTATGAAAGAATATTCGGAAACATAGAAATTGATTTTGTAGGGCTTAATGTACCTCCAGCCTTTATTCACATCTGTGAAAAGCAATAATTATTTTATTATTTATACAGAGAAGCAAAAACACTTTTACTTAAATGTAAAAGTGTTTTTGCTTTTTAATATAATAAGGCGTTAAAAACTAAGAATCATAAAGAGCCTTTATCAAATCATCATATTTTGCAAGAATCACACGTCGTTTCAATTTCATTGTAGGTGTCAGTTCACCGGAGTCTACATCCCATGGCCCTTCAACTAATTCAAACTTTTTAATTTTTTCTACCTTGCTGAAATTGGGGTTAAGTTCATCAATAAGATTACTATAATATTCCACCACCTTTTTATCCTTTATCATTGCTTCCCTTGTACTGCCATCTGCATTATTATCGACACACCATTGCTTCAGCAAATCAAAGGCAGGCAGCACCAAGGCAGAAACAAATTTTTTGTTATCACCCACCACCATCATTTGCTCTATTAAAAAGTTCTCCCTGAATTTTGCTTCTATAGGTGCGGGGGCAACATATTTCCCTCCCGAAGTTTTGAGCAGTTCTTTTTTCCTATCAGTAATTTTTAGAAAATCTATGCCGTTTTTTGTAATCATCCTCCCTACATCTCCAGTCAAAAACCAACCGTCTTCATTAAACACTTCTGCCGTTTTATCAGGTTGATTCAGATATCCTTGCATTACATTAGGTCCTTTAACCATAATTTCTCCTGCATCAGGCCCATAGGCCTCCTCATCAATGTCTATCTTTACATTTATTCCAGGAATTACAGGACCCACAGTACCCAACAATGCCAAATGTGGTTCAAATCCACTGAGTGCAATAGCCGGTGATGTCTCTGTCATCCCATAACCTTCCCGTACATCTATTCCAATAGCAGAAAAAAATTGAGCCATTTTTCTTGGACAGGCTGCAGCACCGGTTAAGATTCCCTTTACCCTTCCCCCAAGATTGTCGCGAACTTTGCTAAATACAATTTTATCTGCAATTTTCCATTTCAAAGTATCAAAACCTGAAGGTTTATACCCGAAAGAATACTGAGAAGTAAGGTCCTCTGCCCAAAAGAATACTTTCTTTTTGAAATCGCTTCCCTCCTGTGCTTTTCTGACTATCTTCTCGTATACCTTTTCCAATAACCTTGGCACAGTAGTAAAGAAATGAGGGCGCACTTCTTTCAGGCTTTCACCAAGCGTGTCTATACTCTGTGCATACATAATACTGACACCCAAATACATGTATGCATAGGTCACCACACGTTCAAAAACATGGCAAAGCGGCAAAAAGCTTAATGCTACATTTCCTTTCTCAACAGGCACCATTGGCGCAACTGATTTTATATTGCTTAAAATATTTTGATGACTGAGCATTACGCCCTTTGGATTACCGGTAGTTCCCGAAGTATAAATCAAAGTGGCTAAATCGGCCGGCTTGATTGTTTTTTTTATTTTTTCAACTATTGTTAAGTCACCTTTCGTAAGAATTGTTTCCCAGTGATTTACATCTGTTCCATTCGCATCTTTCTCCCCGTCAACCTTGTCAAAAGAAAATATTCCCTGAAGAGACGGCACTTGTTTTTGTGCTTCCCTTACCTTATCCAATAAATCTCCGTGTCCAAGAAAACAAAATTTCACGCTGGCATCATTGAAAATATAGATATAATCACGAGGACTGATTGTGGGATAAACCGGAACATTAATTGCTCCTATCTGTGACATCCCTATATCCATAATATTCCACTCGGGACGGTTATTATGAGAAATCAATGCGATTCTGTCTCCTGGCTTCACACCTATTTGTAACAAACCAAGACTCACCTGATTCGCAAGCTGTAAAAACTCTTCTGTACTGTAGCTGTAATTATGACCATTCATATGTTTACCCCCTATAGAGGCAGCTAAGCCGCCTTGTTCTTTTTGCAGGTATGGTATTTCAAATAATCGTGTCGGATTCATGTTTTATTGATTGTTTTTTGTAATTTAAGCCTTTCAAAATGACTTGATTTTTGAAGTTGAAGAAAAATACTAAAATTATAGAACAGTACTACTATTTTTATGACAAAATGATTTACTTTAATGTAACTTTTTATAAATTTCACATTCTTATTTTAACACCTTAAGTGTTTTGTGATTTTTTTTGCCAATTACTGTGCACTCACAGTAAATCAATTACCATACCTTCAAACCGTTTTATTAGTTGATTTTCCCTGATTTTAAAATCACAGTTCCCTTTTTGAATTGTTTATTATATTTCATAAATCAATCAAAAATTTATGAATAACCCTATTAGCGTAATTTAAATAATTTAAACCTTATGTTTGCAGGTCTGATTTTTGTCCCTTCATTCATTCTTGCCGCCATTCTGTTTTTGGCAGCATACAGCAACTATTTCATTCATTTTAAATGGATGGGTATTATTCCCTTAACGACCGGGATTGGTGCTTATATTATCCGAGACGGACTGAATGAGTGGTGGGCAGTCAAACATCCTCCCGGACTTACTGAATTCGAAAAAAACATTCTGGCCCGTTTTTTCCCATACTATCGTCGTTTAAGCTTACCTAATAAAAAAGAATTCGAAAATCGTTTAAGTGTTTTTAGAATTCAAAAAAAATTCCAGATGCGACTCCTCGACAAAATCCCTGGTGACCTGCATTTATTGGTATCTGCAACGGGTGTTCAATTGACTATGGGAATGAAAAACAAAAAAGAATATCTTCCAAGCCTTGGCATGATTGTTCTTTTCCCAAAAGAGTTCATCACTCCTGACATCAACACTCAATTGCACCACGTAGAAGTCAATACAGATGTTTTCGATTGTTTACTCATGTCTATTGATATGTTTTCAAAGGGTGTGCAGGATGTTGAACATTATTACAATTCAGGACTTCATGGTATGGCAAAAATTTTTAAACTTCAGAATGGCTATAGTGACGATGACATCCCCTATGAAGACAAAAAAGAATTGTTGGTAAAACTACACCACCTTCGGGATTTTAAAATAGGTTATCAATTCATTTATACAGGCTTGCCTGATATGGAGATTTTTGAAATGTGCACTGAACACTTTTTTCAATGCCCGTCAGATTTACAAAAAACATTACCAGAAGTTTATTCTTTTTTTATGGACATCTATCATCAGGACCCTGCAAATAAAACAGATCCCGTTATTCAATTTATTGAAGCTGATGACCAAATAAGTGCCGATTCTTCTGATAACAACGCTATATGATCTATTAATTAAGCTGGCACCTGTAAACTGTTTCTTTTTAATCCCTTTCAAAACCTCTTCAGAGGGATTTATTTATATAAAAACTTGTACTCGCTAAACCTTTTATAGTGGAACAAATAAAAATTTCGGGTTAAAAAGATGTTTGATGAAAAAAAACATCTATAATTGCCCAAAATTATGAAATTATGGAATTTTATATAGATCCTGATATACGAAAGTCTACGACACTACCTGCCCTTTTCTACAAATCAAGGGCCATTTTTGATCAGTTATCTGAAAAAATACTGCTCACCTCCTGGCAATTTGTCGGTGACCTTAATTTACTCCCCGAACTTTCATGGGCCTACCCGTTTATGTTACTCGAAGATAGTCTTGATGAACCTTTAATGTTAGTAAGAGATAAAGAGGATAATATTTATTGCCTTTCGAATGTCTGTACTCACAGAGGGATGTTTCTGGTAGACAAACCAGGGAAATACCGGATGTTTTCCTGTAAATACCACGGCAGATGTTTTAATCTGAACGGCCAATTCCGATCAATGCCTGAATTCAGAGAAGCCGAAAACTTCCCTTCCGAAATGGATAACCTCCCTTCTCTAGAATTGGGGAATTTAGGTGATTTTTTATTCACATCCATCTCTCCTAATATAGAATTTAAAAAAGTCTTCGAACCCCTGCTTGAGAGAATGAACTGGTTTCCTTTTGAGGATTTAATTTACAACGAAGAAGGCTCGCATGTTTATAATATTAAAACTCATTGGGCCTTATATTGCGATAATTATCTTGAAGGTTTTCATGTTCCCTTTGTACACCCTTCGCTCAATCAGGCACTCGACTACAAGGAATACGATACTGAAATTTTTGACTTTTGTAATCTTCAGCTCGGAATTGCTAGTGAAGGTTCGCCTGTATTTGAACTTCCAAAGGATTCTCCTGATTACGGAAAAGGTGTTTTTGCTTATTATTGGTGGGTATTCCCCAATATGATGTTCAACTTCTATACATGGGGCGTTTCTGTCAATATTGTGGAGCCAATCGATTTAAATAACACCCGGGTTGTCTTCAAAACTTATCTGTTTAACGATGAAAGGGGAAATCAATTTTCAAAAAAAGATATTCACGATACGGAACTTGAAGATGAAGAAGTTGTTGAACGAGTTCATATCGGATTACAATCAAGACTGTACAAACATGGTCGCTTTTCACCATCAAAAGAAAAGGGAGTACATCACTTTCACAGATTGCTGGCTGAAGCTTTGAAAAATTGAGTTATAATTCTTTAATCACAATCAACCAAATCATTAAATAATCTGTCCTGGATTATTTTAATATTAAATTCACCTCTTTTATATTTACTCTATTCTGACATTAATATAGTAAAAATAATATTATCTTGCGTCTTGCCACCCCGGGCAAATATTATTGCATACTTAATCGTATTCTTTTACGTTTTATTAATAAGAATACTTTTACTTTAATTTAAAGCCCCCCTTCTTAGTATTTCATTTGTTAATCTCTGTAAACATTTAATAATGCTACCACGATTTGCTTTATGGTTTTGTATTCTTTTTTCATCTTTTTGCCATAATTTATTTGCACAGGAAAACTTCCCACATGTAGATGGGGATATCATAATAAGGATAAAGGCCAAACATTCAATAAATACTGTCATCAATGATCTTGACTTACACAAAGGCATCAGCACTCAAATTCAAGCCCGGGAATTATTGTCTGAACATATGAATATCTGGCTTTTCACTTTTAATGATGATATTTTAAGCCACGATGCCATGCTTCAACTCGTCCGTAATCACCCCTCAGTTCATAATGCGCAATTAAATTATATTATGAAAAAACGAGTTGTTCCCAGCGACCCTTCCTATAGTCAGCAATGGCAATATGAACAAACTTCTGACAATGACCTTGATGCCGAAGCGGCATGGGACATTACCACAGGGGGAGTTACAGCATTGGGAGACACAATTGTAGTTTGTGTTATCGACGACGGACTTGAAGTAAGTCATCCTGATTGGGGCGACAACATCTGGTACAACAGGGGTGAAATAGCAGGCAACGGAATTGATGATGACAATAATGGATATATTGATGATTTTCGTGGATGGAATGCTGATAACAACAACAATAATATTGTAGCAAGCGGGCCTTTTACAACTCATGGAACTCCTGTATCAGGAATTGTTGCCGCTAAAGGGAATAATGGGATTGGAGTCAGTGGAGTATCCTGGAATGTTAAGTTGATGTTTGTTGTTGGCGGCGGGAATGCTGCTCAGGCTATCGCTGCCTACAGCTACCCTTTGGCTTGTCGTAAATTATACAATCAGTCAAATGGTGCTCTTGGCGCCTATGTTGTTGCCACTAATGCATCCTGGGGAATAGACAATCAGCAATGTGCTACCTTTGCGCCACTTGTCAATGAACTTTATGACACTTTGGGAGCCTATGGTGTTCTGAATGCAGCTGCAACGGCAAACGCCAATACAAATGTAGATATTCAGGGAGACTTCCCCACAAGTTGTGACAGTGACTATCTGATTGCTGTCACCAATATGAATCAATCCGGGTCAAAAGTCGGTTCTGCAGGATATGGCAGTACTCACATCGACCTTGGAGCCTACGGAGAAGGGACATATACTGTTTCAGCAAACGCTTCATATGGAGGTTTTGGTGGAACTTCCGGAGCCACTCCTCATGTTGCTGGCACTATCGGACTCTTGTATTCTGCCCCTTGTGACAGATTTGCTCAGATGGCAAAAACCGACCCTGCACAAACTGCTTTACTGGTGAAACAAATTCTCTTAAATTCTACCGTATCAAACAGTTCTCTTTCTGGGTTAACGGTAAGTCAAGGTGTTCTTAACATGAAGAACGCACTAGATTCTGTAATGGCTATTGGCTGTTCACTTTCAGGTTGTCACGAACCTTATAATTCAAAGAAAAACATAACAACCGGAACAAGTTCTATCATCAGTTGGGACAGAGTAGATTCAACGACTTTATACTACACTAGATATCGTGAAGCAGGAACAAGTACCTGGATTACCGGAACGGTTTCGGACACTTTCACTAACATCTCTGGACTAACTGCCTGCACAAACTATGAATTTCAGGTTTCTTCAGATTGTGACAGCACTGCTTTTTCTTCCAATTTTATTTTTAAAACCGGTGATTGTTGTAGTGCACCTTCAGTAATCAATGTTGATTCTACAGGCATTAGTTCAGCCTCTTTTTCATGGGCTGCGGACACTTTTGTAAATTCATATTCAGTTGAATATAAATTAATTTCTGCATCTGTTTGGACTACTGTATCTTCACCCACTCCAAACATAAGTCTTGCTGGCCTCGACAGTTGTGAACTATACGAACTTCGTATTTTATCCTCTTGTCCTGTAAATGTAAATAACTTATATTCATCGGTCATTAATTTTGAAACTGTAGGCTGTGGAAAGTGCACATCAACTAATTATTGTGCATCTTCCGGAATCAACTCAGCAGACGACTGGATTGAAAATATTACTTTCGAAAACATTAATAATACCACCGGAGATGACGGAGGTTATATTTCATTTGTTAATTCAGGTCCTACTTCAGATGTATCTCAAGGAGGAAATTATCCTATATCAGTTGAAATTGGTTTCAATACAGGTGGATGGGCAACCAACTGGCGCTTAAAAGTCTGGATAGACTTCAATCAGGATGAAATACTTGATGACGCCACTGAAATTGTTTATGATGCCGGTCAGATCTCAACCACTACTACTCTACATACAGGAACCGTTTCTATTCCTTCCAATGCATTGCTTAGTCGTACCCGAATGCGTGTTGCTTTAAAATGGGGCACAAATTCCCTTGACCCCTGCGCCAGTTCCAATTATGGAGAAACTGAAGATTACTGCATTAACATTACAACACCGACAAATCTGTCATCTGTTGGAAGTGATCAAAATACAATTCTGAAGGCCTATCCTAACCCTTTCAGCAACCACCTTATACTTTCTCTAAACAGCATAGAAAATCAGGATGCCACTATCATTTTCAGCACAATAGCTGGTCAAAGTTTCTTTAAAATCAATAAAGAAATCAACTCCGGTGAAAACACGCTCAGACTGCCCTGCAACTCCTTACCTAATGGACTTTATCTTGTTACTGTACATCTTCAAAACGGTACTACATTGACAAAAAAAGTCATCAAAGGATAATCCAAAAGTGTCATTATCATAGTATGATTCACTTTTTCAGTAGCTAAACCTACTGTTTAAAAACAAGTCTGTGAATTTTTTCACAGATTTGTTTTTATTAGATTTATATTCACACTCTCAGCTAAAAATGCACCTTTACATCTTTTGTCCTTAACTTAACTCAGCAATAAAAAAAAGAGGCAGCAACCGCCTTTTGCGGTTGTCTGCCATCCAGAAACACTCAACTTGTTCTGAACTTAGCTTCTTCTATACCTGTAGTATGTAAATAATTTAAGTGTTTTTGTGGTATCCCTCATACTGATTCAAATCCTTAATAGAATCTTTACACAACATATTAAATGACTGAATCACTCATCAAATTCATATAATTTTCTCTGTTCTATAATTACTGACAATGCATCATATTCAGGATATGAAATCTCTCTGAATTTCTGAATCCACAACCTGTAATTCATCCCTGCTGATTCTCTTAGACCTGAATAAGGCCTCGAACTAAGTTTTACACTATTACACCTAAAGCTTATCCATGCGTTTTCACAATGAACATAACAATTCTTATCCTGTACAATATTACCTAGTATTCCATCATTAAGCATATTCTCAGAACAGGTTGTCCTGAAAAAATTATTCCTGCTTTGTGACAATTCAGATGTACCATATTTACTGTTTATTATAGCCAAACCAAGTATAACAGATGCAGGTATACCATATTTTTGCATTTCAGCTTTTGCAATTGAAGAAAACCTGTTTATAAATTTTTCTTTTGTTTCTTCTGAAATACTGAATTCTTCTTCTTTTGCATCAGCGAAAGGAAGGGTCTCTGTTGTTCTGTCAGCATAAAAGCCAAATGAAGCATGCGAAGCATTTTCATTCGCCATATCAAACTTAAAGAGTAACCAAAATCCCAAAAATAATAAAACAGTTTTTTGGCCATGCCGCTTGGCTATTTCCGTAATTCCTTCTTTACTTAACTGTCTTTTTAATTGTGGCCATCGAAAAGCATAATATAATGCCTGAAAAAATGCTTTAACAGAAACATTACCCTGGATTTTCCTTTCTTTTTGAACAACAATAGTTTTTTGTTCACTATAATCTGTAAATTCGCAGGAATATTCATAACCATTTCCGGTTTCATAAAGATCTGTAATAAGATCATTATTATCGATACTATAGTTTTTATCTCTCATTGTTATTGTATTTTTGTTTTAGATTAATGCCTGTATGAAAACCTCTGAAACAAATATAAAACAATTTGTAGCAAAAATGCAAGTATTTGTTTCGTTAATTAAAAACTTTTTGTTTTATGCAGCTTTTTTACGCCTATCATACAGATGGATTAACAGCCACACTAGACCCCGAAGAAACTAGACACTGCACCAGGACACTAAGAAAAAAAGCGGGTGATATAATTTCATTTACAGATGGTTACGGAAATTTATATGAAGGAGAAATTATTGATTTTACTAAAAAAAACTGTCATTTAAAGATAAGAAGGACCGTCGAAACAAAAAAGATTAAAAAATTCTCTATTCATCTGGGTATTGCACCTACCAAAAACATAAACCGTCTTGAATGGTTTTTAGAAAAAACGACAGAATTGGGAATTGATCACATCAGCCCCCTACTCTGTCAACGCTCTGAACGCAAAAAAATTCGTCCTGATCGATTGCAAAAAATTATCCTTTCAGCTGCAAAACAATCATTGAACTTTAATTTCCCGGTATTGAATGAGCTAACAAATTTTGAAGTATTTGTAAAAAGTGCCCATAATCAAAACAAATACATTGCACATTGCAATTCAGACAACCTGCCACATTTAAAATCTCTCATATCCGGACAAACAGATACCCTGATTCTAATCGGTCCTGAAGGTGATTTTTCTATAAAAGAAGTAGAATTGGCCAAACAACATGGATTTGTAGAAGTAAGCTTGGGTAGCAGCAGACTAAGAACAGAAACTGCAGGTATTGTTGCCTGTCATACAGTTCACCTGGCAAATGAATAATAACTAAAGATTCATTTCTTTCTAAAACAGGCAACAGGCATATCAATTTAAAGCAACATGTTTACTCTTCAATTTATTTTTTCAGGCAAAAAAAAAAAAAAAAAAAAAAAAAAAAAAAAAAAAAAAAAA
>CAJQOX010000383.1 GCA_905480075.1 uncultured Aureispira sp.
TTTCTTTCTTTTATTTCTTCAATTGTAAACATCTCTTTTTATCCTTTTTTTCTGCTGTTCTCCCGCAGCAAGTCTCTGAAAAGTTGATTGAGTGATTCATTACTTCTCGGTTCTGACAATAATTCTTTTGCCTTTATTGCACAGGTTTTTATCTGTGAATCTATATAGTCTTCAATTATGGGGACTTTATCTGTTAAATCTCCTTCATTGGCTTCCGTCTTTTTTCTTGTCAGTTCTATTATTGCAGCATGTAATTCCTTATCTTTTACCAATTGTGCCAGCAAAGGACCAAACTCCATCGGGGGTACCGTCTGTTTATTACATATCCATTGTGCTGCCAATAACGGACGCAAAACATAAAAATACTTCTTTATATCCATCATGCCATCCTTCAGGCCTTTCTTTGCTGAACTCTTTGCCAACCCAAGATAGTGGAATGCGCTTGACCGAGGTCTGAAATATGTTCTCAAATTCCACAGCCGTTCCCTGAAATTACTGATTTCATGATAAACAACTGGCGACTGTAACCACTCATAAGGACTCGCGTTCGATCCACTGAATAAACGCAGTGTTTTTTGTAACTCCCAACCGGTTAAATCCAATTCGTTTTCATCGATCGCAAAATCCATCATGTCTTTTCTCTTATCTATTGATAGATACCAGTCCTGTTCATGAATATATATAAATCTTACATCCCAGTCACTGTTCGGAGATGCAAAGCCCCAGGCCCTGCTGCCGGATTCGCAGGCATACAGAACCCTTATGTTATGCCTCGTTTCCAATTCCAGCAAACGGTTTATTATCTGTTTTTTCATTTTTGTTATCTTTGGTACTTGTTGAGAATTTCCTGTTTTATAAACTCATAATACCAACTCTTGTTTTTTTATTTAAGTTCATTTAATAAAATTTAATTTCCCTACTAATTAATTAATTATTAAATACCCGGATTTTTATTTTTTATTTTAATGCTTTACTTAGCCTCGTTTTGCTGCCTCTTAGGGGCTGATATTACTTAGTGAACTCTTTAATTCTACTTTTTTTACGCTTTTGTCTGTTTTCCTTTCATTTTGTGGTTCTAATGTTTGGATTGATATAACTTTGTGATTATCTTTGCACTCGCTTTTCTGACAAGCAATTTTGTCTTAAAGGCCGATGAAATTTATTTTTTAACCTTTTAAACAAGTTTTCCTTATTATGGATAACCTTGAAAATGAAAACAACAATGATGTTGTTGAAAATGAAAACAACAACGAAAATGTTGTTGAAAAAACGGAAGTAACTTCCCAGACTAACGATGAAAAAACAGCTGATGCTGTTGCTGTGGAACCTGAACAGATGGTTATTGAAGTTGCTTATGATGATTTTGATTGGGACAAAGGACCTAAGGGGGTTCTTAATTATTCTGATGATGAAATTGAGCAATTTGAAGAGTTGTACAACTCTACTCTTAACTCTATTAAAGAATATGAAATTGTTGCCGGTAAAGTTGTCTTTATTACTGAATCTGATATTGTTCTTGACCTCAACTGTAAGTCTGATGGTTTAGTTTCTAAAACTGAATTCCGCGACATGCCCGATCTGAAAATTGGTGATGTTGTTGAAGTATATGTAGAAACTCAGGAAGATAAACGTGGACAATTAGTGCTCTCAAGACGTAAAGCTAAATTGCTTAACGCCTGGTCTAATATCGTTCAATCTTACGAAAACGGAACCGTGGTTACCGGTACTGTTATCAGCAAAACCAAAGGGGGGCTTATCGTTGATATCGATGGCCTTGAAACTTTCCTCCCGGGTTCACAAATCGATATCCGCCCAATTATCGACTATGATGCTTTTGTAGGTAAAACTATGGAATATAAAGTCGTTAAAATTAACGAAGCTATCAAAAATGCGGTCGTTTCTCATAAAGCGCTTATCGAATCTGATCTGGAAGAACAAAGACAGGCTATTATCTCTAAACTCGAAAAAGGTCAGGTACTGGAAGGTACTGTCAAAAACCTTACTGACTTTGGTGCGTTCCTCGACCTTGGTGGTGTGGACGGTCTATTGTATATCACCGATATCTCTTGGGGTAGAATCAAACACCCGGGTGATGTGCTGGAAAATGGTCAGAAATTGAATGTCGTTGTTCTTGACTTTAATGATGACAAGAAACGTATCTCTCTTGGTCTTAAACAACTTCAGTCGCATCCTTGGGATGTGCTCCCCGAGGATATTATCCCCGGTTCTGTCGTTAAAGGTAAAATTGTCAATATCGAAGATTACGGTGCTTTCCTCGAAGTTACTCCTGGTGTTGAAGGTCTTATTCACGTTTCTGAAGTTTCATGGAGCTCTCAGCCGATCAACTCTCGTGAGTTCTTTAAAGAAGGGGATGAGTATGAAGCTAAAATCGTTACGATTGATCGTGATGACCGCAAAATGTCTCTCAGCCTGAGAAAACTTCAGGAAGATCCATGGAATAAAATTGAAGAAAAATATCCTAAAGGTTCTGAACACTCTGGTGAAGTTAAAAACTTAACTCCATATGGCGTGTTTATCGAACTCGAAGAAGGTATTGGTGGTATGATTCATATCTCTGACCTCTCATGGACTAAAAGATTCGCACACCCTGCTGAATTTACTAAGGTAGGCGCTGATCTTAAAATTACTATTCTCGACATCGATAAGGATAGCCGTAAGCTTTCTTTGGGTCATAAACAACTGGAAGAGAATCCCTGGGATACTTTTGCTGATGTCTTCCCCGAAGGTTCTGCTCACGAAGCTACTATCTTAAGACGTGACGACAGAGGTGCTATTGTTTTGTTGCCTTACGGCCTGGAAGCTTTTGCTCCTATTCGTCATATCAAAAAAGAAGATGGTTCGCTAGCTGAAGTTGATGAACAGTTAATCTTTAAGGTGATTGAGTTTAACCGCGATGATAAGCGTATTCTCGTTTCTCACTCTCGTTATTATGCTGATGCAAAACGCGATGCTGAAAAAGCGGATAAAGATGCCGATATAGCGGAGAAAAAAGCTGCTCAGAAAACGATGAAAAAGGTTAATTCAAAAAATGAAAAAACTACTTTCGGTGATCTAAGTGCTTTCTCTCAACTTAAAGAACAACTGCAAAACGAAGAGGCAGAAGCTAAAGAAGCAAAGGCTAAAAAAGCGACTAAAATTTCTGCAGAAAAAGTTAAAGAGGAAAAAGCTAAAGCCAAAGCTGAAGCTAATACAGTCGATTCTGATACTGCCGAAGAAAAACCTGCTAAGAAAACAACTAAAAAAGCCAAGGCTAAAGTTGAAGAACCAAAGGCAGATGATACTGATAAAAAAGACGGGGAATAATTTCCTCAGAATTTTTTCTGAAAATACAAAAGTGACTGCCCTGAAAGGCAGTCACTTTTTTTTATAGCTATTTTTCTATCTAAATTATTTATCTGGCATCGAGCATAAATACATAGAGCTCCTTTGGTCCGTGGGCTCCGTTTACAAGGGTTTTTTCAATGTCGGCTGTTTGGCTGTTCGTTGAGGTTATGCTTAACATTGAAGGTAGTTCTGCCCCCTTTGCTATCTGTAGTTTTAATATGTCTTTCAAGTCGTAAACAACCTGATTGCTTGTGCAGATTACTATGTGGACTGAGGGTACTATCGATAAACTTCTACCAGATTCTGATCCGCTGCTCAGTATAATAGAACCCGTCCGGGCTATCAAGGCTTCACAGGTTGTTATTGCGGCATCTGATTCGGTCACACCTGATACATCTGTTTCGTATTCAAAATTATATCTGTCTAGTATTTTTTGCAAATCTGTATTCCAGCAGGCTACTTTTTTCCAGTTATGTTGACTTTTAAGCGTGTTCATGCCACCCACAAATTCTGACTCAGACTCGCAATATATAAATTTGCCTCCGTTTTCACCGAATGCCTCTGCAAAGATAATTTCCGGACTATCTGCAATTTCGTTGAATATCCCTTTCTCATCCTCTTCACTAGGGTATAAGAGCTCTTCTTTGAAGTTGCTGATATTGTATAGACGTTTCAGTATTTTGTCTCTTGAGGTTTCTGACATGCCATTTTATGTTTTGTATGTCTTGGTTGGTTCTGCTCTGAATACAAAAAAGTCTGAGCCTTTCAGGACTCAGACTTTTTTAATGTTATGATTTATTTTGTTTTATATTAACTCAGTCTGATCATCTGAATCCAACAGCGTGTCAACTCCATTATTATCTCCTGCGGCTTTCTCTCCGTCCTTGACGTCAGGTATATAGTCATGTGGGCGCTTACCTATCAGGTGTTCTACATCACTGCGTAATAATACTTCTTTGTCTAATAATTCGGAGGCAAGCAATTTTAACTCCTTTTGCTTCTCTTTCAGTAACTGTAGGGATCTTGCATACTGAGTGTCAATAATTATTCTAATTTCCTGATCTATCAACTGCGCTGTAGCCTCAGAATAAGGATTGGCAAATTGATTGTTCTTCTTCATTTCATAATAGGATACATTGCCGACTTTATCATTCATACCGTATATGACAACCAGGCTGTAGGCAATCTGTGTTACTCGGTCCAGGTCATTTTGAGCTCCGGTAGAAACTTCACCAAATATGATCTCTTCGGCTGCCCTTCCTGATAATAACCCGCAAATCTGATCCAATAAGTGTTGTTCAGGTACTATGTTTTTCTCTTTTGGTAAATATTGTGCATAGCCCAATGCAGATAATCCACGCGGTACTATTGTTACCTTTACCAAGGGATGAGCATGTTCCAGGTACCAGCCACTGATTGCATGTCCGGCTTCATGATAGGCAATTACCCGCTTTTCCTCTGGAGATATAAGCTTGTTTTTCTTCTCCAGACCTCCTATTACACGGTCAATCGCTTTGTTAAAGTCATCCATGTCTACATGACTTTTGTTGAACCTTGCAGCTATTAGCGCTGCTTCGTTACATATATTGGCGATCTCTGCACCGGCAAATCCAGGAGTTTGTGTTGCCAGTGTTTTGGCATCTACGTCATCTGATATCTTGATCGGTATGAGGTGTACCTTGAAAATTTGCTCCCGGCCCATCAAATCAGGTTTCCCTATGCCGATCTGCCTGTCAAAACGCCCGGGACGTAATAAGGCAGGGTCCAATATGTCAGGGCGGTTTGTAGCTGCTACAAGTATGACACCCTTGTCTGTACTGAAGCCATCCATCTCTACCAATAATTGATTTAATGTGTTCTCACGCTCATCATTGCCTTGCATAGAGTTTCTACCTCTAGCACGACCGATTGCATCAATCTCGTCTATAAATACTATGCAGGGGGCTTTTTCTCTTGCCTGACGGAACATATCCCGTACCCGTGAAGCACCCACTCCTACAAACATTTCAACGAAATCAGATCCTGAAATACTGAAAAAGGGTACATTAGCTTCTCCGGCCACCGCTTTTGCCAGTAAGGTTTTTCCTGTGCCGGGAGGGCCTACCAATAATACTCCCTTAGGAATCTTTCCACCAAGGGCGGTGTACTTTTGTGGTGACCTCAGAAAATCTACCACTTCCATTACTTCTTCTTTTGCTTCATCTAATCCTGCAACATCTTTAAATGTTACATTTACCTTAGAGTCCTTGTCAAATAATGTAGCTTTAGATCTTCCAATATTGAAAATCTGACCGCCTCCACCACCTCCGCCACCTACGCGACGCATGAAAAAGATCCAAATTCCTATTAGTAAAATAAAGGGAAACAACCAGATTACTATGTTTGCCAAAGTCCCTTTTGTGTCTGTGCTTATTAATAAATCCAGCGGTTCGTCAGGGTTTTCTTTGTTGTAGGCTAACCTTGCTTCATCTATCTTTTCTTCAAAACTTTCTATGACCACTATGTTTTTTTTGTAGTGTGGCCCAAGGTTTTGCGTGTTTATTGATGAACGCGATACTTCTTTATGTTTTGATCCCGACAGCTTTTTTTCATGAATATAAATTTCAGCATGAGAACCGGGTTCATCTTTGTTGATTATCACGATCTTTTTTACATCCCCTTCTTTTATGTAGTCGGTTAACTTCGACATTGAAATTTCCGGGGTAGAACCAGTCATGCTAAAC
Source organism: uncultured Aureispira sp. (assembly GCA_905480075.1). GTDB lineage: Bacteria > Bacteroidota > Bacteroidia > Chitinophagales > Saprospiraceae > Aureispira. The sequence continues at coordinate 6,069 of CAJQOX010000383.1, forward strand.
AGGTTGAGCGATATCAATACCACTGCTATGATAGCATAAAACCAATAATAGTTGAATTTTGGCTTGTTGTTCTTCGATTTATTTTGTTCCATATCTTATTTTATATTAATTTAATTCAGACTTTTTTGTAAGACTGAAAGGCCTACCTTTTGTTAACGTAAAAGAAGTGGTTTACATTTTAATTTTATACTTTTTACAATAACTTTAAAGGTGTTTTTATGATTATGTTAATTAAAGCCGTTTTTCAAGGCTTCAGACTCTTTTTATTCTTCTGAATCGTCAAATTTTTGGATTTTAGCATCACTCCATAAATCCTCAAGTTTGTAAAATTCACGTTTATCCTTGGTGAAAATGTGTACAATTACCGAAAAGTAGTCAACCAACATCCAACTTGTTCCTTGTTTGCCCTCAGAATGATTTGGACGTATTCCGGTCTCTTCATATACTTTCTTCTCAATATTGTTGATTATCCCTGTAAGTTGTGTTTTAGAGGTGCCGTGACAAATTATAAAAAAATCATTGCTCGCCATATCTAATTCTCTAAGATCAAAAACAGCTATATCCTTTCCCTTTATATCCTGTATAGCCGACACTATCAGGGTATTAAATATTTCAGGAGACATTTTTGACTGTTCTGCTACAATGTGATTATTATTCAATTGATTATTGTTTTAAATTAGTTCTTTTCTTAATTTTATAAAGATATGACTTAGGTCTTAGGTTTCTTTCTTATTTTTCGTTTTATTAAAATTTATTTTTAATCTGTCTGTATGTTTCAACAAAGCTATTTTTAACGTATTAAATTCATTAATAACTTCTTAATGCTTAAATATATAAATTTAGACTTAAAATAATTGCCTCTATCATGAATCTTTTAAATTCTAACAGTTTTTTTATAGGAAAAGTTGCAAATTTTTTACCTTCTGTTGATTCTACCAATGCTTTTGCTCTTAAACTGTTGTCAAAAAGCTCTCCAATTGAAGGAACTGTCATTTATACCGATAATCAGTATAAGGGGAGGGGACAAATTGGCAGTAAATGGGAGTCGGAGGCTGGTAAAAATATCATATTGTCGGTTATTTTGTGTCCGGTTTTCCTGCCGGTAATGCAACAATTCAAATTGAATCAGATGGTTTGTCTTGCTTTGTATGATTTGCTTCTCCCTCTTTTATCTACACCGGAATGCCTGAAGGTTAAATGGCCTAATGATGTATATATTAATGATAAAAAAATTGCCGGAATTCTTATCGAAAATAAATTACGGGGGGGCTATATTGGTCACACTGTTATAGGGGTTGGCCTGAATGTTAATCAGCAGTCTTTTCCTGACGACTTAAGCAGGGCTACCTCCTTGATCAGTGAAACAGGGGAGGCTTATGACAGAATGAAACTGATGGGAAAGTTTTGCGAATTACTTGAGTTCAGGTATTTGCAGATCAAAGGGGCCGGGAGTTCAAAAATAGATAGCCAATACCTTAATATTCTCTATGGCTTTCAACAATGGAGGGATTTTAAAAATGTTGCTTCTCAAAAGATTTTCAGGGGCAAAATATCAGGGATTGATTCTTATGGGAAATTAATTATTACGACGGTTAAGGGTTCACTTTCTTTCTCCTTTAAAGAAGTGGAATTTCTCTGATCTTTTTAATATATATAAGGGATTAATAAAGACGTTTTTCTGCGGTATTCAACATAGCCTTCTACCTTTCCGTATTTTTGTTTTCCGGATTTTTGTAATAGAGGTATTCCACTGATTTTCAGAAGCAACAGAATAATCCATAAAGGACTGATTATAGACAGCCATTCCCAGCCTTGAAGGACAGGAGAAACGAAAATAAAAATACCTGCCCAGCATAATATCTCCCCAAGATAATTAGGGTGTTGTACCAGCTTCCATAATCCGGTGTCTATGTATCTGTTTTTGTTTTTAAGTGACGTTCTGAAACGGTATTTCTGATAATCCGCCAGGCTTTCAATTAGACACCCTGTCAGCCATATTACAGTCCCCAAAATGTGAATCCAGCTAAGATGGGTGCTTGTTTTTTGAAAGAAGATGATGATAGGAAAAGATAAAATGAGAATAGATCCTGCCTGAAGAATCCAGAATCCGCTGATCTTTACAATATTTTTTCGCATTTGATCGAACCGCTTGTCATGACCCATTGTATGTACCCTGAGGAAAAGATAGGTTCCAAGCCTGATACTCCATAGGGAAACCATAATCAACAATAGATGATGAGCAGTATTGTTTTCATTATTAAGCCATAATACGAAGGTCAGAAGCAGGAAGCTTGCGGAGTAGATCAAATCTGTTACCTTGTCACTTTGCCGTTTGTAGCACCATACCAAACCTGCAAAGTTAAGGCTTATAACTGCTATGATGGATTCAATGATCATGAGGTATTTGGTTTTCTTTTTATGTAATTTCCACTAATATTAACCATATTTTTTATTAATTGTTTAGTTTTGCCTGGATAATAATTTTCATATCTGATTCAATGCTGAAAAAAATATTCTCTGATTTTGCTAAGGTTCCCCCACATATTCTCTATCTGATAGGGGCTGTGTTTTTTATTCAGCTGATTGATGCTTCTCTTTTTATTCTCTTTAATTTCTACCTTAAAGACCTGGGGTATTCCGATACCGAAATCGCCCATTTAGTAGCTTTTAAGTACGGTGCAATTGTTTTATTTGCCTTTCCGCTCGGACTTTTTATCAAAGGTAGGAAATTGGTTGGCTTTTTTCGTGTTGCTTCTTTTTTGACGCCATCTTTGATGCTTCTGGTTCTTTTTGCTCTCGAACACGGATATACTACGCTCGTGTATTTTCTTGTTTTTCTTTTTGGGACAGGGACGATTTTTATTAGTGTTACGGCAATGCCTTTTATTATGCTCAATACTCCTAAAAAACAACATTCTGAAGCACTGACCATGTACTTTCAAATCTTTGGTGCTACGGCCTTTGTGTCGGGTATAAGTAATTATATTTTAAATTCCATTGACCCTGTTTTCTTTACCGAAAGTACTGTTATCTGGGTTTTTACCTGCCTTGGTTATGTTTCCGTCTGGTTTACTTTCAGGATAAACAAGGAGGAACAGGTCTCTGAAAAAATTCCGGTCCGTGATTTTTTATCTGCTTATGACTGGAAAAAAATAGGAGTCGCCATTTTTCCTACGCTGCTGATTGCCGTGGGGGCAGGACTTACTATTCCGTTTATCAACTTGTTCTTTTTGAATGTTCATGGTATTAATTCCAAGGATTTTTCCCTCTTTGGTTCTTTTAGTTTTGTGTTGGTGGTGATTGCTATGTTTTTTGTTCCACTTTTCCGACGGCGATTTGGTTATAATGTAGTCGTAAATGGGTTTCAGCTACTTGCTGTTCTTGCCTTATTTATAATGGCTGCTACTCAATGGTTCAGTTATTGGGAGTGGGCGGCTGCAATAGCCGTTGTAGCTTTTTTGATTCGTCAGCCTTTGATGCAGGTGGCCTCTCCGGCAATCACAGAATTGACAATGTATTATGTGGGAGAGCGCAATCAGGAAATGATTGCGGCACTCAATGCTTCAATATGGTCGGGTTCCTGGTTCTTCAGTTCTATGATTTTCGGATTGCTGCGGTCTTATGATGTGGCTTATGTCAACATTTTTATGATGACGGTGCTGCTCTATTTTATAGCCACAATTATCTATTATTTCCTGATTAAGGATTATGAAAGGATGGAAAAAGATAAAAAAGCTATAATCGTTCCGCCCCGGCAGAAATGAATCCGTTTATTCTCTGAAATTGATGCATCTTTTCGTTTATCAATTCATCCAATAATTCAAAAAATCATTAGCGGGTCAATATCTGCCTGAATCGCCAGAAGTATACGACGGATATGCTGCAGATAAGTATGCTGATAAATGTCAGTATTGTATTATGTTTATCTGGAAGATCATTAAAGAAAAACAAATGTAAGAGTACTGGAATTGCAATTAATCTTCCTGTTTCCAGAATGAAACCCAACTTCCTCTTGTCTGCTGATAAGCCAAAGGCCGAAACGGTCCATAATATCAGTACTACACTCAGAATGACAGGTGTGGTATATAATGAGATGTTTTTAGGCAAGGTAGCAAGGAAGAGGGTAGTGCCGACCAAGAGAAAAATATATTGTATGAAGGTGTAAATGCTTAAGGAATTCGGGAGTATTGTATGATATTTTATTTGTTCTCCACGCTTTATTTCGGGAGGGTACAGAGGACCGCCCATCGATTCGGGACGCCATCCGGGCTTTTCTATCAGTAACTTAAATTTGTTGCCAATGCCTTTGATTAGTATAAATTCCTGCATAAGGGTCTTGTAATAGTCAAAATTGGCCCATATAGGATCCCAGGTGCCCAAAGGCTTTGTTACGCCGTACACCACCGCTGCTTTCTCCTCCTGAAAGCTGCCGAACATCCGGTCGAATATTATCAGCGTCCCCCCGTGGTTCTTATCTATATACTCGGGATTCCGGCCGTGATGTACCCTGTGATGTGAAGGGGTATTGAAGATATACTCAAACCACTTGGGCATCTTTCTGATGGCTTCGGTGTGTATCCAGAACTGATAAAGGGTCTGCAAGGTGTTGATAATTAGGAAAGGGACCGGATCAAAGCCCAGAAAGGCCAGCGGGAGATAAAATACGCCGGATATCAGGGACTGAAAGGCCGATTGGCGCAAGGCGACCGATAAATTATAATCCTCACTCTGATGATGTACCACATGCGTGCCCCAGAAGATGTTTATCTCATGGCAGTAGCGGTGAAAAAAGTAATACAGACAGTCTATACCCAAAAATAACAGCAGATAAGACCACCATACATTCGGTATCTCAAAGAAACTCCAGTTAGTGTAAATGTAAACATAGGCCAGCAAGCTCACCGCCTTCATAAAGACACCCGTCACCTGCTGACTGATACCACAGCTGATGTTACTCATAGCATCGCTGAGGCGGTACCACTGCTTTTTATGCCTCCGTTCTACTAATAGTTCCAGGCCTATCAGCAAAAAGAATACAGGAATTGCGAATATCATGATGTTCATAGAATGGTTTTTAATATTTGGCTGCTTAATTAATTTCCTGAGGCTCCGGATTTTTACGGATGATAAATTTTATACCGAAGGTCACTTCAATACACAGGTTAATTATTCTGTAGTCCTGACTGAATTCTTCATAACGATAGTTGCTTGGGTTGTAAAAATCGGGGTACTGTATTATTGTCCCTTTACTGAAAAAGATCTGAGGGGTAAGGTCCGGGCTGATATTGACTTCAATGAACATTCCGAAGGGTAATTTAGGGGCTTCCCATTCTATTCCGCCGCCCAGCCATAAGCCGAAATTGACAGGAGTGACACCCTGTGCGTCCCTCGGGTTGATCACTTCATGAAAGTCTTCACCGGGCGTTATGTCCAGTCGGACTCCTGCAGCAAAATAGGGCAGGAATTTACCCACCTCGAAATGGCCTTTCAAAAGAGTGGCTAAAGAGGAATTGTGGAAAAGGTCATTGGCTACAAAATTAGCAGTACTGCCAAAAAAACCTGAATTGTAGGAGGCGCCCCGCCGGTGATATCCAAGCTGAATTACACAGCCTACTCTTCGCCTGAGTTCATCGCCCTGCCATTTGCCCATGCCTTCGTAAAAAATATCGGCATGATAGGATAATAGGGCTCTTTTTGATTTTTGTGTGCCTACCAGCAAGCCTCCCTTAGCGCCAAATGCCATGTGTTGTGCATGTATGTTCAGGCTGAAGGTCAGCAAAAGAATGAAATTTGCAACTGTTTTCATTAATATTGGTTTTAATTGAATCTAAAAATAAAAAAGAACCTGTTAAAACTATAACAGGTTCTCATTTTATTTCAATTATTTTACAATCAGATAATTATCTAATCCTTCAGTATCTTTCTGGAGATAACCAGTTTCTGTATTTCGGAAGTGCCTTCGCCGATCGTACACAATTTACAGTCGCGGAAGAATTTCTCCACCGGGAAGTCTTTTGTGAAACCATATCCGCCATGTATCTGTATCGCTTCTGTTGCCGCTCTGACACAGCATTCAGAGGCATAGTATTTGGCCATAGCAGATATTTTTGTTACCGGCAAATGATTGTCTTTCAGGTAACCTGCTTTGCGAATCAGCAATTCTGAGGCTTCTATCTCTGTAGCCATATCTGCTAATTTGAAGGAAATAGCCTGAAAGCTTGAAATTGGCTTACCGAACTGTTCTCTTTCTTTAGAGTATTTCAGTGAGGCATCGTAAGAACCTTTTGCGATGCCAAGCGATAGGGCAGCGATAGATATACGTCCGCCATCCAGAATTTTCATCGATTGAATAAAGCCTTCTCCTTCTTTGCCCAGCAACTGACTCTTGTGAATACGGCAATTGTCAAATATCAACTCCGCTGTCTCAGAGGCGCGCATGCCTAATTTGTTCTCTTTCTTACCTCCTGAGAAGCCTTCCATGTCGCGTTCAATAATAAAAGCACTCATGCCATGACTGTCCAAAAGGTCTCCGGTCCGTACTATTACAACCCCTACATCGCCCGAACGACCATGTGTAATCCAGTTCTTGGTTCCGTTGATAACGTAATAATCTCCGTCTTTTTTTGCCACACATTGCATTCTTCCGGCATCTGACCCGGTATTTGCTTCAGTCAAGCCCCAGAATGCTATATGTTCGCCACTTGCCAATTTTGGCAGATATTTGCTTTTTTGCTCTTCATTGCCAAAGGCAAGAATGTGGTTTGTTCCCAATGAGTTGTGGGCAGCCAATGACAATCCAATAGAACTACATACTTTGGTTGTTTCTTCTATAATTGTAATATATTCCTGATAGCCAAGTGCAGAACCTCCGTACTGTTCAGGTACCAGTATACCCATAAATCCCTGTTCTCCCATCTTGTGGAACAAGTCCTTTGGAAAATGTTGTGCCTCATCCCACTCCATGATGTAGGGGCGGATGTGTTTTTCAGCAAAATTACGTGCACTTTCACGTATCATCTGTAAATCTTCTGAAGTACCTGCTGTCATGAAATCTGTATCCATTGCTTTTTGTTTTTGTCGTGATAGCGAATTTTAGGCCAGCCTGATATAGTTCAGTTTCGACTGCCTTTGCCTTTTGATGGCACAAAAATAACAAATTTTTCTGAGATTTCTGCAGGTACTATTAATATATATCTTTTTGTAAATTATTTTTTTTTATTTTGATTGTTTTGATCATACAAGAAGTGTGCAACTATTTTGATTATTATTACTTTATTTGGCAGCTTAAAAGTGATTTTTTGTCAATGAAGGCTTCCAGGCTGTCTCCACGCTCTACAGGCCCTACTCCCTTGGGAGTGCCTGTGAATATTACGTCTCCACGCAACAACATAAAGTACTGTGAAATGTAGCTGATCAGCTCGTTAAATCCGGTCAGCATGTTGCCACTGTTGCCTTTTTGTACTTGGTCGTTGTTTTTGTTTAGTGAAAATTCAATGTGCCCGTTTTTGTTGAAGGCTTCTTCCTTGGGGATGAAATTGCCAATTGCTGCTGAGTGATTCCATGCCTTCGCTATTTCCCAGGGGTGTCCCTTTTTCTTGCACTCTCTCTGTACGTCCCGGGCGGTAAAATCTATGCCTGTGGATACTTCCTTGTAGTAGTCAGGGGCAAATTTAGGTTTGATGAATTTACCGTTCTTGCATATCTTTAGTAGTATTTCTACTTCGTAATGTAGTTCTTTTGTGAATCCGGGATAATAAAGAGGGTTGTTGTCGAGAAGTTGTGCCGTGTCAGGCTTCAGGAATAAGAGGGGCTTGTCGGGCACAGGGTTATTGAGTTCTTCGGCATGCGCTGCATAGTTGCGGCCTACACAAATGATTTTCATTTCTCTTTGTTTTGTTGTTTAGAATGTCTGGGTGGTAATAAACAAAAAAAATCATTCTTTTTAATTGTTTTGCTCAGTTTTTATTTTTTTTATAAAGTATTGTGTTTTTGCTTACTAAAAGTAATATTCATTGTAAATCAATATATTGCGTTTTGTTTTTATTTAAAAATTACTTTTTGTGTAGTCAAATTAATTACTAAATTAAAAAAGATAAGCAAATAATTAATAAAAAATTAGGATTTTAATTCTTCTTGCTATATCTTTGATTTATCATAAGGCCTCACAGAAATGAAATTTGCTAAGTTCAACCCTGTTTTTCCTTTTGCTTCAGTTTCGTTTTCCGCAAAAAAACAAATTGATAAACCCAAAGATTTTTGAGCCTGATTCCCCCGTGTATTACTCAAAAACCTGAATTTTAAACCGTTTTTAAGCCGAATCCTTAACCCATTGGTTTTAAAACTTTCAATCCTGCCTCTAATTGTCTTTTTGATCTTGCGGAGGCAGGTTTTAAAAATAATAATTCATTGTCTTATCTGTCTGTCTTTAAATTGAGATGCCCGTTATTAAGGGTGTCTCTTTTTTATTTGGTTAAACAGAGGGTCTGTTTACAGTAATTGTAAGCAGTCTTAACTACCTGTTTTAGTGTCAGACCCTACCTTGTTTTTCTTGTAGTATAATGAATTCTTCTGCATAATTTCCTTCCCGATATCTATATGCCATTTTCTTTTACTACCTTTGCACTATATTTTAGATATTGTAACAAAATCATTGTTTTAAATTAATAGTAAAATGGCAAAATATCATAATAATATTCTTGAAACTATCGGCAACACTCCGTTGGTAAAGTTGAATAAAATTGTAAAAGATGTACCTTGCACTGTATTGGCAAAGGTGGAAACTACAAATCCCGGAAACTCTGTAAAGGACCGAATGGCACTCAAAATGATTGAAGATGCCGAAAAACGAGGAGACCTTAAGCCCGGAGGCACTATCATTGAATGTACTTCAGGAAATACAGGGATGGGCATTGCTATAGCCGCTGTAGTTAAAGGGTATAAATGTATCTTCACCACTTCTGATAAACAGTCTAAGGAAAAAATCGACCTGCTCAGAGCAGTAGGAGCAGAAGTGATTGTTTGTCCTACTAATGTAGAACCCGATGACCCGAGGTCATACTATTCAATTGCCGAAAAACTCAATGATGAAATCCCTGACTCCTACTGGGCGAATCAATACGATAACTTGTCAAACCGCCTGGCGCACTACGAAAGTACAGGCCCTGAAATATGGGAGCAAACTGAAGGTCAGATAACCCACTTTGTTGTTGGTGTAGGAACTGGAGGGACAATTTCAGGGGTTGGTAAATATCTAAAGGAAAAAAATCCCGACATTAAGATTTGGGGTATCGATACCTATGGTTCCGTTTTCAAAAAATATCATGAAACAGGTATCTTTGACAAAAATGAGATCTATCCATATATCACAGAGGGTATTGGAGAAGATATCCTGCCTAAAAATGTCGATTTCGATATCATCGATTATTTTGAAAAGGTGACCGATAAGGATGCTGCCGTTGCTACCCGCGATCTTGCTCGTATGGAAGGTATTATGGTCGGTAATTCTGCAGGTTCTGCCATCGCAGGGGTCAATCAACTTGCCTCAAAACTAAAAAAGGATGACCTGCTCGTAGTTTTGTTTCACGATCATGGTTCCCGTTATGTAGGAAAAATGTTCAACGACGAGTGGATGAGAGAACGTGGATTCCTTGATGATGTACTGACTGTTAAGGATATTATTTCCAAAAAAGACAGCAAGACTTTCTATTCTATCGATTCCGGTCAGACTGTAAAGGAAGCGCTGAAGATCATGAAGGAAAACGATATCTCGCAAATGCCGGTGATGAACAATGGGGATATTGTGGGTGCGCTCAACGAAAATGATGTACTTACCTGTCTTCTCGCCAATCCTATAGAAAACAGTGATGAACTGATCAGCAAAATTATGGCAGACCCTTTTCCTACTGTTGAGGAATCCCTGCCGCTTAGTAAGTTGAATCTGTATATTAATAAAAAATCTACTGCAGTGATCGCTATAGATAAGGCAGGTACCAATCATATTGTGACTAAATATGATATTATTCAAGCTATGAACTAATTGGATGTTTCATTGTTTTTGATCATAACCGGGGCGTCCGGGCGCTACGTTTCGCAGCTCGCTGTCGCTCGGCCCTGACGGTCTGCAGCCTGCGGCGGCACTACTTCACATCGCTGACGCTGATTGCTGAATGATTGAATTTTGAGATTTTCTAAATTGCTTAAATAAAAAATCCTCTCAGGTTTTCCTGAGAGGATTTTTGCATTTACAGTAAAATGGTATTATTTCCTGGATTTTAAAAATTCTACTACCTTGCCCATGATTGCTCTGCTCTCTTCCGACATCAGTTGTTTATGCAAGAGGTCCAGGTCGGCGACGTGATTGTGACGCATCTGAGCGATCAGTTCTTCTCTTAATGCTCGTTTTGTCTGACGAAAAGCTTTTCCGGGTAAACTGAGATATTGTTGCATTTTAGCTTCAGCCCTTTTCAGTGTATCCTCCATTTCGGAAAGTTCATCAACCAACCCGACATCAAAGGCTTCTGAAGGAGACATCAAATGTCCTTCCAGCAAATACTGATAGGCTTTGCGTTTGCCTATCAATGAGGCATAAAGGTGCAGGATGCTTTGCCTCGGAGCAATTCCTACGGCTATCTCGTTCAGGCCAATTTTGTATTGTTCTCCTTTAGTCATAACCCGGTAATCACACACAGAAGCAAGAATGCAGCCTCCTGCAGGACTGTGCCCTGTTATAGCGGCAATCATAGGTTTGCTGAAAGCCAGCATTTCGGAGGATAATTCTATAAAGGAGCCCCAAAAATTGCGTATCGCTTCAGAATCGTAATAGTAGACCTCAAGAAGGTCTACTCCGCCACTGAAGAAATGCGGTTTCCCATTCAGGATTATTCCGCCTGTTTCTTCATTTTCTTCCTCCACCTGTATCAGTTCACGTAACTCATCTATCATTTCCTGGTTCAAAACATTGGCCTTGCCCCGGTCGAGTTGCACGATCAGGTAATTTTCTTTTCTGGTTACATTAAGTGTTTTCAATCCGGTATCTGTTTTCATATTGTTTTTATTTATGCATTTATCTTGTCAACACGACGTTGATGTCTTCCTCCTTCAAATTCTGTTTCCAGAAAAGCTTCTACCATTTCCAAGGCCACTTCCTGACTGATAAACCGTACAGGGATTGCCAGTATATTGGCATTATTATGTTGCCTGGCCAGTTCTGCCAGTTCTTTGGTCCAGCACAGAGCGGCACGAACACCTTTGTGTTTGTTTACGGTCATTGCGACACCATTACCACTTCCACACATCACGATGCCTGAGCTTACTTTTTCTTCAACTATGTCTTTCGCAACAGGGTGAACAAAATCAGGATAGTCGACCGATTCAGGGCTGTCTGTACCTTTGTTCAGGATCTCATAGCCCTTGCTTTTCAATAGTTGACTTACTGCTTCTTTATAATCATAGCCTGCATGATCGCAGCCTAACGCTATCGTTTTTTTCATTTTTATTTGTATTTTTATGTTTACCTTATCATTTAATAATCTTACAAATCTAATCAAAAATGAGAATATTAACTTTATTTGCTTCCGCCTTCTTTGTGCTTTCTTTGTTTATTGCCTGTAGTAGCCCTGTTGAAGGGGTTTCTGTACTGAATTGCAAGGATTTTGATGAAAAAATTAATAAAACGGATAATCCTCAGCTTATTGATGTACGTACTCCTGCTGAATATGAAGGGGGGACTGTTTACGAAGCAAACAATATTGATTATTATTCCGATAACTTCAAATCAGAGATGGATAAACTTGATAAAAAACGGGCTGTTTTTGTTTTTTGTGCCAAAGGGGGCAGGTCTGCTTCTGCTGCTTCTGTTTGCAAAGAACTTGGCTTTAATGAAATTTATGACATGGAAGGGGGCTATACTGCCTGGAGTGTTTATAAGGGTAAGTAGTTTTTAACTCACATTTTTTTTCTTTGTAATTTCAACTACTGTATTGTTTTTGCATTCCAAAACTCTGAAATCCGGAAAGTTTTCAGGAATTTTTGGGGAGGAAAGTGAGATCAATACAGTGGTTTTGTTTCTTTTGGAGTAGGTCTGTATAAATGACATTATTTCCTTAGATAGTTTTTTACTGAATTCCTCTAAAGGCAGGTCAATTATTAATATTGCGGGGCTGTTTAATATTGCTCTGCATATTTGTACCTGCAAATACTCTTTATTTGATAATTCCGGTGTTTGCTTTTTTTTGAGATGCTTTATACCCTGAAGTTCCAACACTTCAGTTATTCTTCTTTCCCGGCTTATTGAGTCTTTCCAGTCTGTAGCCTTTAATATGAAGTCAAGGTTTTCTTCGGTTGTATATTGTTCTATCAAAGGGAATTTTTGATGTATAATCCCTGTTTTCCTTCGAAGGTAAGGAAGGGATGGGGTTTTAGATTTTTTAATAGAAATGCTGTCAATTATAGCTGTTCCGCCCTTTAAGGGATGCTGTCCGTATATTGTTTGTAGTAAACTGTTTTTCCCACTCCCGGGTTTGCCATAAATATAAACAAACTCTCCTTTGTTGATAGAAAAAGTAATGTTCCTTAAATTTTTTTTATTATTTAATAGAATCGTCACATTGTTGAAGTCAACAATTTTTTCCATGTTCATTTAATTTTAATTTGTAAAGTTTGTTGATAATTAGATTATTATTTGGAATCTTCAACAAAATTAACTTACTTTTGTTATGTCTATATAAAAACCACAAAAAATAATTTTAATAAAAAAATAATAATAAAAAAATAATAATAAAAAAATATTACCCTGTTTTAATAAATTTATAGAAAATTCCCTCAATGGTTTTTAGAGCTTTTGCTGTTATATTATTTTTTGTTTTTTCAACTCCTGCCATTTATGCCCAGGTCTCCAAAACTATTCACCAAACCTTCACCCTTGATAATGCGGATAAAATTACTTTAAATCTTGATTCCAAAGTAATTAATTATAAGGAAACCAAAGGTACCCGAATATTGGTTGAAACAAAAATTACACTTTCTTTACCCAATCAAAGCCTACTCGACTTTGTTGTCAATAACGGGCGGTATAAATTAACCAAAACTGTCGATGCAACATCGAGAGAACTCTCTTTGTCTTCCCAAAAAAATAAAAATGTAATTGTTGTAAAAGGACAGGAATGCAGAGAGGATGTCGTTCATACAATCTATGTGCCCTCTTCTGTTAAACGTTTTTAATTTGCGCCAACCCTCCTTTACCTTTTTTATTTTCTTTTATTTTCTTTCCTGATGCATATCGACCGGTCTTTTTTTTTCTGAAAAGCCTTTTATTATGTTAATAATTTAAACTTTAACACTTCTTGGTTTGTTTTGCGCTTCGGTTGTATTGCAAAATTTTGCATCGTGCAAATCTTCACCCCCGTATTTAAAGTTGCGCGTTGTTGGTTGTGAGGCATTTATTCTGTCGTTATTGTTCTTAATTGTTTGCTTGCCAGAGTGTTAAAAAACATACTAATTATTTAAATGTTTTGTTTTTTTATGTTTTTTACTATAATTTTGTAGAACCCTGTAAAGCAGTATAAAGAGCTATTTATTTGTTTATCAATGGCATGTGCAATATTTACCCTAAACCACTTACTTTTTAATATTATGAAATTTATTATCTTTTTACTCCCCCTTTTTATTTCCTGCAATATATTTGCTCAGGCAACAGGATCAACCAATGATGTTATTACTGTGCCTGATATTACTACCATTGATCTCAACCTCGATTCTGATGATATCACCGTCAAAGAAACCAAAGGGAGCAGGATTATTATAGAGTCCCATATTACCCTCGAAAGTATCAATAATACCACACTCCTTGAATTCCTTATTAAATCAGGACGCTATGACCTGGAAAACAGAGTGGATGCAATGTCTCAGTCCCTTACGATTACCCGCAAAAAAAATCGAAATGTTTTGTTGGTTAAAGGACAGGATTGTAAAGAATCTATAAGATATATTATTCTTGTTCCTTCTTCTGTTAAACATGTTAATACGAATACATCAACAGCGAGCAGGTAATAGAATGATCATATTGAAAATGCCACTGCCTGAGGTAGTGGCATTTTTTTTTGTTATTTTTTATCCTCTTTGTCTCTGTTCTTTTTCTTTTTTTTTAATTTAATGCTGATACTGTACCTGATTATTCATGGTTTAAATAAATTTTTATGAAAAATCTTAATCTTACTAATGACGAACTGTCTCTTATTAATAGCAAAGAAGGGATGCTGAAATTGCTGAAATCTAAAAAAATTAATGTCAAAAAGGTTCTTAAGACCCTGAAATATGAAAAGGAACTCGATCAATTGCAAGTCGAACTGTTGAAACTTCAGGGGGATATTGTCAAAAATAATAAAAGAGTGGTGGTGATCTTTGAAGGCAGAGACGCAGCCGGTAAGGGGGGGACTATCCGTAGGTTTATCGAACACCTTAATCCCAGGTCAAACAGGGTGGTTGCTCTTGCTAAACCTACCGAAAAGGAAAGAGGTCAATGGTATTTTCAGCGGTATATTAAACAATTACCCAATGAAGGGGAATTGGTCTTCTTTGACAGAAGTTGGTACAACAGGGCAGTGGTTGAGCCGGTTAATGGGTTTTGTGATGAATCTCAGTACAAATTATTCCTCAGTCAGGTGGTGGAATTTGAAAACATGATAAAAGATTCAGGAATTACCCTTGTTAAATTTTGGCTCGACACTTCCAAAGAGGAACAGGCTGAAAGGTTTCAGGACAGACTGAACAGCCCGCTTAAACTATGGAAAATAAGTCCTATCGATAAAAATGCACAGGAACTTTGGGATGTCTATACTCAATACAGAGATGAGATGTTCAGAAATACTCACACAAAAAATAATCCGTGGATCATTGTTCAGGCAGATAATAAAAAAAGTGCAAGACTGGAATCTATCAGATATGTACTCAACTACTTTGATTATTATAAAAAAAATAAAAAATTAAAACTTAAACCGGATACTGATATAGTTAAAAAATATAAAAATAAATAGGTCAAACTTTTTGTACGGTTTTAATTTTTTTATGATGTTTTCAGATGCTTTTTTGAGCTTATTCACTGCCTGAAGGGAGTCCTTCCGCTCTGCGTTCGGTTGATTTTTGCCCAATCCTGAGGATTCTGATTTCTACCCTCTGATTGAGTTGCCTTCCCTGTAATGTCTCATTTGTAGCTATTGCTTGTCGTTTTCCATAGCCTTTGTATTGTATCCTCCTGCTCGATATTCCTCCCGAGGTAAGATAGTTGGCTACCATTTTTGCTCTGTTTTCTGATAATTCGTCACAATATGAATCGTCAGGTAATGAATTGGTATGCCCCCCGATTTCAATAATTACTGTTGTATTCTTAATTAAGAAGTTTTTTAGTGATTCCAGTTCTTTAAATGCATTGTTATTGATGACAATGGAGTCTGCTTTAAAATAAGTATTACTCAAACGGTAAATCTGACCCTTTTTTAATTGGTCAGGATCAATGTCAACGTTGAAATTTCCCTTCCTTTCTATATTTTTGTCCTGCTTGCTCAATGAAATAATTTTGAATTTGCTTTGCTCATTATTGTTGGTGAATTGTGTCGAGATCCTCTTTTCTTCAACTCCCTTATCCGTTAAATATTTTTTGATGTTTTGTGTTTTTATTTTTGTGGGACCCAGAATTTCTATGTTCATTTCAGGGTATTTTTTCAAGAAAATATTCAGTCTTTCAAGTTCAGGTTCCGATTTTCTCAGCAACGCTTCTGTTGCGTCATCATAAAATAAGTTGTTTAAAGGTATTGTTTCACCCTCCTCTATAGGGAATAGAAAAAGATCTACCGTGATTTCTTTATAATTATCCATCTTCCCGACTTCCAGCTTTTCACTTATTGGATAATATCCTCCCTTGAAAGACAAGAAACTGTAATTATTGCCGGATGGAAGAATGATCTGATATTTGCCATCTGAACCATTCGACAAAGCATCTCCAACCTCCTTGTTATTCTCCAATTCATAATAATATATTTTGGCCCGGATCGGTTCCAGTGTTTTAGCATTATATACCTTCCCCGCTACCATTAATACAGGCTCAGGCTTAGAACTTTCAGGTGGTGTTATTCTGTATACATCTTCAGCGCCAATATGATCTTTGCCTCTGTTTGATACCAAATATGCTTTTGCCCCGGAAGCTGAAATGCTGTAATGCCCCTCCCATACATTGGAGTTAACTTCAGGGCCCAGGTTTTCAGGGCTTGTCCAATTGCGCCATGTATCATCAAGGCGGCGGCTGACAAAGATGTCCGTTGACCCGTATCCTCCGTGTCCGGCAGATGAAAAATACAGCGTTTTTCCATCTGCTGCTAAAAATGGTGTGCCGTCTTCATATCGTGTGTTGATGGTTTTTCCCAGGTTTTTTGGTTGGGTAAACCGACCGTTTTTTTGCAGGAAACTAATGTATAGGTCTAAATGTCCGTAACTGTCATTTCGCTCAATTGATAAGAGTAAAAGTCGTTTGTCAGACGACAGATGCATGCTGTGTATGGGGTTTTGATTGTAATAGTTGTCTATAATTACTTCTTTTGGTACTTCCCAGCTACCATCTTCCTGTTTGTGCGACATGGATATTCCTTTGCCTTTTGAATTTCCGTTTTTGTAATAGGTATTGCCCAGTAAAAGCGTGTTATTGTCAGGCGAAACAGAAATTATATGGTTGTGGTTGTTATTGTTTATCGGGAATGCCATTCGAATGATCTTACTCCAGCTTCCGTCTTTCTGTTTATAGGATACCCAGGCATCATCCCGCTTGTCTATTCCTTTGTTTTCAGGGTGCCCTTTGCGGGTGACAAAAAGGCTTTTTCCATCATGTGATATCAAAGGGTGCAACTCGGAATAGTCTGAGTTGATGTTGCTGCCCAGGTTCTCTTTGTGATAGCCTCTGATAGCATTCTCTATAAGGTTTATCTGACGGTCCTGCTGAACACGAAGGTAATCTATCTTTGCAGTTGTTTTTCCAGAAATAACAAATCCTGTCAGGGGGCCATAAAAGGGAAGGGGAGAAGATGTCAACACCTTTTTTCCGTCCAGGTAGTAATGCATTTGTCCTCCCTTGTTTCTTATGCCAAGTGTGTGAACCTGATTGTTCTGATAATTACCTGCTTTTTTCCAGTCTATTACTTTAGTGAATCTGCCACCACGACAGGTGGCTACAGATGCCATACCCATACTGCTAACCATATAAGCGTTGTAATTGTTTACATCATTTACCCCCCAGATTATTCCGTAAACACTTTCCTTTGTATTCATCAAAGGCGTAATTTTACTCTCTATAAAAAAAGAAGTATCGGGATGTATTGGTATCGATTGCCAGAAATACCACACGCCCCGGTCCTGTTTATAGCTTATATTATAACTTCCCTCTTTTACTTCAGCCTCATATTCACTATTGCTGCCTGTCATCCACATCAGGTAGTTGTCGTCAAAATATTCTTCAAATATCAGACTTCTTTGTGATTGTATTGTAGTTTGGGAAAGTAACAGTATTAATAGCGTAATACAAAATCTCATTCTTTTTGTTTTTATCTGCTGCTTTTTAGGTGCCTTTTATGTTTAAGGATGCTCCCTTTTTGTTTCGAAAGGAATAATTTTATTTTCTTTATCCTGTAGAATTTTTAGATTGATTTTTGTCTTTTAGAGTCACTCCTTTTCTTTTTTTACGAATTATGTCCTTTTTAGTTGCTATTTCTGTGTTGATATTTCTCCATTCCTGTTGCAATTTATTATTATGCACTGATGTTTGGTCTGATTGTTCAGCATAATTTTATAATCGCTAAAAAAAGTTTGTGCAAGATACAGGAAAATTCAGAAGATTCTTTAATGAAAAGATGCATAAAGAATTGTTGGAGTTTGAACTGAAAAGAAAAAAACTCCTTCTTCTTATGTTTTTGGGGGTGTTGACCCTGTCTATCCTTTCTGCTTATGTGTTTTCACTGGATTTATTTGCCCTTTCTGCTTTTATGCTGATCCCCTGGTTTATCTTGTTTCGGGGATACAGGTATTGGGCAACCCTTTTTGCGGATGGATTTAAACCCCTTGTTGTTAGTTTGTTGCTGCAGTTTATGGATTCTGAACTTACTTATTATCACAAGGAGTTTATTAGTAAAGATACCTTTCTGAGAGCTGCCATCTTTCCAATTAACCCTGAAATTTATTCCGGAGAAGATTATATCATGGGTAAAATCGGTGAATTGTTTTTTGAATTATGTGAATTGGAAATTCATCAGACTTCAACAGTGAAAGGTAAATTGGAGAAATGGTTCGATGGGATTTTCTTTCATGTCAATTTTAATACTTCTTTCTCTGGACGTATTGTTATAATACCGCGGCCTGAATGGCAGAACTTTATTCCCGTTATGAAGGACTTTACTAAATATGGTGGCCGGGAACTCACCGATACAGGCTATCCTGGATTCGATAAAGATTTCCTTGTGTATATTGACAGAGATATTAATTACAAGGAAATGCTCAGTCCTGAACTAATTGAAATGATACACGATTATCACAACAATTCCGGAAAAAAAGTCTATGCATCTTTTTATGATTCTCACTTTTATATGGCAATTAACGAACCTCAGGATTTACTCGATGCCTCTTTATGGCACTCCAACCTCAATTTTGAATTAATCGCTTCCTACTATCAGGAGTTGTCCATGTTTACTAAAATGGTGGCTGATTTTGATATCACTCATTAATTCAAGGTTCTTTTCTTTCTTTGTTTTACAGACTATATTTTTTATTTTTTTATTCCATTTGTCATTTTTTGATCATCCTTCTTTGTCTCCTTTTATTTGAAAGTAAATTATGATCAGATTATATTGATTTATAAAAGAAATTCAGCAATTTTGCATCTTAATGTAATATCTATTTCTTTGTCTGTAAAAATTATATAATGTTAATCGACAATATGACTGATTTTAAAAATGAAATCCTGAACGGTATTCCTTCCGAATTACCCCAAATGCCTGCATTCGATAATTCAGTAAGTCACGCGCCCAAACGCAAGGATATTCTGTCTGTCGATGAAAAAAAACTGGCAATAAAAAATGCACTAAGATACTTTCCGGCTCATCAACATGCTGTCCTTGCTCCTGAATTTTTACAGGAACTGAAAGATTATGGCCGGATCTATATGTATCGGTTCCGCCCTTCTTATAAAATGTTTGCAAGGCCTATAAATGAATATCCATGTAAATCTGAGCAGGCAGCTGCAATTATGCTCATGATTCAGAATAATCTTGACCCGGCTGTGGCGCAACATCCCCATGAATTGATCACCTATGGTGGCAATGGAGCTGTGTTTCAGAATTGGGCACAGTACCTGCTCACTATGCAATACCTTGCTCAAATGTCCGAAGAACAAACATTGGTAATGTATTCCGGACACCCGCATGGTCTTTTCCCTTCTCATAAAGATGCTCCAAGGGTGGTTGTTACCAACGGAATGATGATTCCTAATTACTCGAAATCCGACGACTGGGAAAAATTTAATGCCCTTGGGGTAACGCAGTATGGTCAGATGACCGCCGGGTCTTATATGTATATCGGCCCGCAAGGTATCGTGCACGGGACTACTATAACTTTATTGAACGGATGCAGGAAAATTGATGATAAAGGAACGAATGGTAAGTTATTTCTCACTGCAGGACTTGGTGGCATGTCAGGGGCACAACCCAAAGCAGGTAATATCGCCGGCGTGGTCTCTGTTACTGCTGAAGTGAATCCCGCAGCCGCTCACAAAAGACATGAACAGGGATGGGTAGATGAAATTATCAGTGACCTGGATATCCTTTGCAAAAGGGTGCGTTCTGCTCAGAAAAATAAAGAGGTGGTCTCCTTTGCTTTTATCGGTAATGTTGTAGATGTATGGGAGAAATTTGACAGCGAAGGTATTTATGTCGACCTTGGCTCCGATCAGACTTCCCTTCATAATCCCTGGGCAGGGGGCTATTATCCCGCAGGAATTTCTTATGAGGAAGCCAATACTATGATGGCCGAAAATCCTGCCTTATTTAAGGAAAAAGTTAAGGATTCTTTGCGTAGACATGCTGCTTCTGTTAATAATCACACAGCGAAAGGTACTTACTTTTTTGACTATGGTAATGCGTTCTTACTTGAAGCCTCAAGAGCCGGAGCCGAGGTTATGGCTCCAAACGGTATTGACTTTAAATACCCTTCCTATGTGCAGGATATCATGGGACCTATGTGTTTCGATTACGGATTCGGCCCCTTCCGTTGGGTCTGTACTTCCGGCAAGCCTAAAGATCTTGAAACTACTGACCTTATTGCCGCTGAAGTGATTTCAGGTCTCACGGTCGATGCCCCTGCAGATATCCGTCAGCAAATGGAGGATAACCTGCTTTGGATCCAATCTGCTCAGGAAAATAATTTGGTAGTAGGTTCTCAGGCCCGTATTCTATATGCCGACAGCGATGGCCGGATCAAAATTGCAGAGGCCTTTAATGAGGCG
>CAJQOX010000384.1 GCA_905480075.1 uncultured Aureispira sp.
CAAAATAGAATTCACCTTCGATTTGTCCTGTTTTGTACCTGCCAGGTATTGGGCTGTCAGTAAATTTTCTTCTACAGTCAGTGCTTTTATCAAATGGGACTGCTGAAATATGATACCAATATGCTGTCCTCTGAAATGATCGAGTTCTTCCTCTTTGAGTTCATTAAGTATCTGACTCTGCACCATAATTTCCCCTTTATGTGGTCTCAACAAGCCACCAAGAATGTGCAGCAGTGTAGTCTTCCCACATCCTGACTGTCCGAGAACAAGCCAATGACTCCCTTGGTTACAATTGATATCAGGAAAGGAAAATTCTTGTTCTGCTGTATAGCTGAATTGTAAATTTTTGGTCGTAATCATAAAAATGTACTGGAGAATAAATGAGTAATAATCAATTAAGAATCCAAAGGTACAAAAAAAGGGAGATGCCAACAAAGGCAACTCCCGTATTTAGTCTTAAAATAAGCTTAAACTTCCAAGCTTACTCAACAATAATTTTAGTAGTCATTACTTCATTACCAATCACAAATCTTGCGAGATAAACACCTGAAGGGAAATCAGAGAGATCTATTTCATAATTTTGTTCAACACCTTCTCTTGAAGCAAAAGACTGAACCAATTGACCAGTAACAGAAATCACATCCAATTGTACAGATAAAGACTCTTTGAGCGTCATCGTTACCCAAACATTACCTTCTGTCGGATTAGGGAATAACCTGAACATATCCAAAGCTTCAATATCGTTGACTGAATCCGGAATTTTGTAAACCACAACAATATTATTCAAGACTTGTGAACAGCCTGTGGAAAGGTCAGTAACAGTAACAGAATAAGTTCCTGCAGTAAGGTTGGAAATATCATCAGAAGTTTCTCCGGTATTCCACACATACTGTAATGTACCATTACCCCCCGTAGCAGTAATATTGATGGCACCACCTAAAGCGAGAATCTCATCAAAAACAGTATCTATAACAATAGATATAGGAGTAAAGGCAGGCACCGTTCCTGAAGCAGTAGCAGAACAACCGTTAACATCAGTGATAGTTACAGACTGAGGCCCTACTGACAATGCCGTTGCATTCATAGTAGTTTCTCCACTTGACCAAAGATAAGTAAGTGTTCCTGAACCACCCGAGGCAGTAATATCAATAGTAGCAGCATTCGGCGTACAGGGGAAGCTTATATCATCAACATTGACAGAAAGGCCGGCAGGTTCAATAATTTCGAAAAACTGAACATAGGCACAATTTGAAGAAGTTCCATTATCAGTGACAGTGACGACATACGTGTTCCCGGAAACACCTGTCAGATCCTGAGAAGTAGAAGCATCACTCCAGTTATAGGAGAAAGGCCCGGTTCCACCGCTAACAGTTAGGTCTACAAAACCATCTGCATATCCACTACAGGTAACATTACTTAAAGTATTAGTGATTACAGGCTCAGGTGAAGTAGTGATAGTAATGGTATCATTATCTACACAACCATTCATATTTGTTACTGTAATCATATAATCACCCGGAGAAACAACCTCAATGAAAGCGCTTTGTGAACCATCAGACCATAGCGTAGAGACCTGATTGGAAAGCGTAATAACAGGATAAATTTCAACAGCAATACCACCACAAATTGTGCGGTCAGGACCGAGATCTACATCAATTCCTGTTGCATCTACATTAACCGTTTTAGAAGCTCTGGGAGAATTACAGCCCTGCACCTCAGCATAAAAAGTAGTAGCACCTGAAAGTGGAGCTGTTGGAAAAGGACTACCAACATAAAGCAGATTGCCACCTGTAGGTGCATCATACCAATGAATAGTAGAAGGAGAATAACTGCAGACAGCCGTCAGGTTGGCAACACCACCATCACAGGCAAGAGTATCCCCACCCAAAGTAAGTGCTATCTGATTGCTTGGAGGAATATTGAGTGTAACCAAGAGCGTATCGTTAGCAGGATTCAAATCAGTACCTACACTAATAATAATTTCGAAATTAAAAATCCCCCCGGCAGAAGTATTGATAGTACCCATAAGAACATCGGCATCGAATCCTGCACTCATAAGAGGGTGGGTTGTATTAAAAGTAGCTGTTGCAGCACCTGTAACATTGACAGTAACAGGCATTCCAATAAGAAGAGAAGACCCAACATTAGCAATGTTAACGATTACATCGTGCGCAGCATCACCACAATCAGCAGGAGAAACAAGACTGACAACCATAGCATCATTAGATATAACCAGGTGTTCATCCGCTCCGATATCTGGTTTTACACCAATAGGACGTGGGTCTCCGTCAATATCTGTCAAAATAGGTATAACAAGAGAAGCATCGGCAGTATCAACCGGTAGAATTCCCCCTACATGCAAACCATTGATAAAATTAGGACTACCAGAAACAGAAAGTGCATCATATCCCGCAGGACCTGTAGTTTGCCAATCGGCTAGTGTAGCATAATTCGTAGTACCAAATTTAACAGCAATACCTGAAGGACTTGCCATATAGTAGAGGTTGTTGTCCATAAATGCCATTGATACAGGATCAAAGGTGTAGAAACAATAGCTGTTGGTAGTAGCCATAATATTATTCCTTAGATCTATATTAGCATGATTATCAAGATAGACCGATGGCATACCACTAAAAGTATTATGATAAACCCATATAATATTAGCCTCTCTCATATAAAAGGCTTCTCCCCCAAAGCCACAGGATACCATATTATTGGCAACAAGGCCATTTGTCACCTTATCTGTAATAGCAAAGCCACCAAATATGGCAATACCATAATCATTCGATGTAATATCATTGGAGGTTATGGAGAAATTTTTAATATCATAAAGCATTACAGCATCACTTGTAGAAGCAGAAATATCATAAATAGTATTCCCATGAATAGTTAAACTATCCTGTTCGTCAGCATAAATACCATATGCTGAAGCATCATGAATATTGTTGTCAATAATCTGATTACCGATATTTTCGAAGTTGGCGACACCTCCTTCCAAAACAATTGCAGAGACTCCGCCCATAATATCATTTCCTTTAATGATATTCCAGTTACCATTATCCCCTTCAGAATTTCCACCCGTACTTGAATTATAACTTGCAGAAGACAAGACAGCTACAACATTAGTAAGTAATCCGGAGACAGGCACATTAATAAAATTATCTTCAATTGTATTGTGGTTAGCCTGATTGGTAAAGAGCACACCGTAGGCTGTATTGATACCGGTATTTTCAATTGTGAAATTTTTGAGTATAAAATAATCCACTCCATCGAAAGTAACGGTAGCAGCTGTATTTGTACCAAAACCATTGTGGGTAACTGATGTAGACAAAGGGTCCATCCCGTCAAAGGTAACAGTATTAACAGCAGAAGCACCGGGTATTTCATTCAGAACCCAAGGGCCTGTATAGGTGCCGGGTTGAAACTGCATGGTTACAGGTGCAGAAATACCACAGGTCATCAATGCGTCTAGCGCTTCAGTTACAGTCGGAAAATCAGAAGTAATGTGACCGACAGAATAAATTCCCGCAAGACCCGGGCAAATATCAAGTGTCAATGTATCATTAATCGGACGTTCATCAACAAATCCATTAGGCATAGTAGTCCAAAACCTAAGGCTAGTGGTGTTGACAGGAAAGTTAATGTTTGCCAAAACCATAGAGGTAGAACCATTCACTGCAACAGGGGCACCTGTATAGGTAACAGGAACTTGTGCAACTCCATTTATTTCCCATTCAACATTAAAGGCAGAAAGAAGAGCTATTCCGTAATTTCTGACATTTATTTCAACAGTAGCAAAACCACCACTGACAGGTAAAGGGGGACTTTCAAGATCATAAACACCGGCATCATGAGAAGGTGGAGTAAATTCATCAGCACCAATATCGACTGAA
>CAJQOX010000385.1 GCA_905480075.1 uncultured Aureispira sp.
TTTTTCCATACATACTTTTGCCCGGTTATCAATAATTCCCCGGCAGGAGTCATCATCACCTGACGTTTGTCAAAGCGTTTGCCAATATAGGAGGGAGATCGTTTTTGAGAAGGAGGCGTTACCAGTCTTTCTTTGAACAAATCCAGATCAGTAGCTTTGATATAGGTCATTTCATAATCCTTGGACAATTTCATTACCTGAAAAACTTTCCACTTTGTTTCACTTGTCGTCTGTCTGAAAGTGGCCGGAGAATTTGTAGGTTTTAACGTGTTGATATATTTGTCATCTTTCGAAGGACCATATGCTACTATCTCTCCATTGTCGAATTTGACAATATCTTCTATCCACCAGCCACTTGAAGGTGCTTTGATCTCTTTTTTTGATTTTATCTTACCGTCTGCACCAATAATAAGCAATGTATGTACAGAAGGATCTTCGTTTGTCATTTTAGAGGTCAGCATGGCTTTCATTGGTGAAAAAACTATGGCAAGATCACCTCTCGACAAATCGCCGATAGGGTCATCAACATTTGATTCTTCCAATCCGGGTTCGTCAATGATTCTTGCATAGTTGATGCAAACAGCATAGTCAAATTTTATTTCTTCACCATAGTTAATTTCCATATTATTGGAAATGGTCATCAATTGAAAATTTCGGGTATGAAGATTCTTTATCTTAGAACCTTTCTCTGATTTATTGCCTACAAGAAGGACCAGGTTTCCTTTGCTGTAGTCTTCAGCACGGTGGTACAAATAAATTCGGTTGTCATCAGCACCACTCAATTTCTCCGCTTTCATGGTCTTCACAGTAGGATAATATCCTCCAAAGACCGGAGAATATTTCCAGGTAGTCACTTTTTTTCTTGCTATCAGTTTCCCTCCCCAGGTAGGGTCTACCGATATACCTTCAACTGTATACTCATCGCCTTCATATCTGAACCATGAAAACTTTTCTTTCCATTCAGCTTTTATCTGATCCGCTATAGAAAAATTGTCAATTTCATCTTTTACAAGGTTGAAGTCAGAATCATACGTATAATTCTTAAAGTAAATGTTGAAAGGCTGTTTTTCTACATAATGTAGGGTAGTGGTTCCGTCCTCGTTATAGATAATGTTGCCAAGATAAGAATCTCTTGAAAATTTGGGAGGAGTAGATGTACTTTCTTTAGAAAGCTTGATCTCCTGTGCATATGTATTAATAGAGAATAGCAAAAGAAGTGCTGTGAAAAATGTAATGCTCAATTTCATTTTTAATGGTTTTCGTAATTAAATGTGACAAAGTTATAACACTTACAATTTTTATTCCTCTTTTGCCTTGATTTTTTTTAAATAAGTAAGATTTAAAAACAGAAGTTTCGGAATTTTTATTTTAAAGTTGAAAATATCAAGTTTACATTAGAAAATGACTGGTTTCTTTCTCTTTTTATAGCCTATTAAGTATATTTGTATCAGTTAATTGATCAATTATTATTTTATTCCTGATTATATGAAGTATGATTCCATACTTCTCTTAAATATACAGTTCATATGTCCAGAAAACAATTTAAAGTTGCAGGCAGTACCCACGAAAAAAAACTAAGTAAAAAAGAACGCAAAGCACAAATTGGTAAAAATATCAATAAAGCAGAAATCACTCCTACAAAAGAAGATACAGTACAAATTAAAAACCTGACGCTGTATACTTGTATATCTATTGCTTTATTGCTGATGTTAATGTATTGGATTTTTATCAGTGGACTATAGGTTCTTTAAATAAAATTTCTATTTTGCAAGGTGCATCTTTTTGAAAGATGTACCTTGTCTATTATTAACAATATTTATCAGGCATATTTATAGTGAGTAATCTGAATAAAATATCTACACAAAAAGAATTTCAGGTAGTATACTTAAAGTTTTTTAATGGCTTGGCTAACTATGCTTTTTCAATCCTTAATAACCGGGACGCTGCAAAGGATGTTGTACAGGATGTCTTCCTCGACCTATGGAAAAAACGCCTTAACCTGGTTATTAAAACCTCACTTGATGCCTATTTAGTTAGGGCAGTAAAGTTCAAGGCCATCGACTTTATTCGCAAAGAAAAAACGCAACAACAATATGTTGCAGATACAGGTTTGCCCGAAGCGGAGTCCCCATATCATTTCAATGAAAATGACGAGGATACTGAACTTAAAAAGAAGCTATCCTTTGCTATTGCTCAATTACCCCCTAAATGTCGGCAGGCCTTTTTGTTAAGCCGGGTAAATGGATATACCTATAAGGAAATTGCTCACGAAATGCAGATTTCTGTTAAAACTGTAGAAAATCAAATTTCCCGTGCCTTCAAATTGTTGAGGCAAAAATTATCAGGGCTTATGCTTCTGTTATTCTTTTTTTATTTTTTATGATTTTTTGGGGGTATTGTGACTTTCTTACGACTTATTTATGTTCATAGTTTTTTGTCTACCCCAGAATCCCTTTATTCTTTGCCTTTGATTTAATTATTCTTTCGGGCAATTTAAATTTATCAGCCATGGAAAATATTTACCACCTATTGCCCTTATTCTATAAAAATCAGTGTACTGCAGAGCAAATTACAACTGTTGAAAACTGGAAAAAAGAAAATGCTGCAGAATTTAAAGCGCTTCAGTCGATTTGGTCCCTTTCAGAAGATCATCATCATATACAATTTGATGAGCAGTCTGCCTGGCTGGAATTAAAAGCTCAATTGCCTGATAACCAAGCTAAAGTGTTCCCTATTTCTTTCTTGCTGAAAATGACTGCTGCCGCTGCGGTAATTCTTTTTAGTGTTTGGGGGGGAATGCAGGTATATAACAATCAAATTGATAAAATTGAAATAGCTAAAGATGATGGCAACAGTTCTCCTTCCAACCTTAGGGGCGTTAATCTGATCAGTGAAAATACAGTACAAAAAACCAACCTCAAATCCGGAGATAAGATATGGTTGAATAAAAACTCCAGACTTGAAGATTTTGGCAGCGACAACGGCAGATATGCTGTAGAAATGCATGCAGGAGAAGCTTTTTTTGATATTAAAAGCCGTGATATCAGGCAGGACGAACCTTTTATTGTGAATACGCACAATGCTTCTATCTCTGTAACAGGTACTCAATTCTCTGTTTCTGTCAATAATACCCAAACAATCATTTCGGTACTCACCGGCAAAGTAAAAGTTATTACCGGTAAAATCAATCAGTTGATCCTCAATGAAGGTGAAAAAGTTGTGGTGCATAATGGCACTTTCAATGAGGTAGAAACTCCTTTGGTTAATGATATTTCCTGGAAAACCGGGAAATTTTATTTCGATGATACCCCCCTTCCTCAGGTTGTCTACCTGCTGAATTCCTTTTACTCTGCTCAGATTGACCTGGCTTCCGATTCCGCTCTGACCTTTTCAGGGGAGTTTAATAATGAAGCCCTCTCCGATGTTCTTCTTGCTATTTCCAATGTCTCTGAGTTAAATATAGAAGAAGTAGACAAAAATAAATATTATATTTTAAGCTCGAATTAAATTTTTTAAATTTCTTAATTCAATCTAATATTTAATTTTATCATTTTTTTTTATTATTTTAATATTTAAATCTGAAATAATTAACTATTATTGAATGCAAAAGTTCCTATCTTTTATTTTTATTTTATTAATTTTTTCTGCCGAGGTTTTTGCTCAGTCAACCGAAAATTACGCAGTCTCAATGCAAGCATCTGTTCAGGAAAATCCGCCTGAAATATCTATTTATTACAAACAGGATAACAATGCTGCTTCCTATTCGCTTTATCGTAAATTGTCAAATTCCTCTTCATGGGGACCCTTGATTGCCTCTCTGCCGGTTACAGATTCTGTCTATACCGATACTACTATTTCTGTTGGTCAGTCCTATGAATATAAAATCATTAAGCAGGGTAATGTCGGGTCAAATAATTTTACAGGCTATGGTTATATTAATGCAGGAATAAAAGTCCCCGTTATTGAGAATCGTGGTAGAATTATTCTGATTGTCGACAGTTCTCATTCTACGGCTTTGTCTGCTGAATTGAATCAATTGGTATATGATCTTACCGGAGATGGGTGGATTGTCGACAGACAGGATGTCTCCCCATTGTCTACTGTTCCTTATGTCAAGTCTCTGATCGTTAATAGTTATAATCTTTTTCCTTTAAGTACTAAAGCGGTATTCCTTTTCGGTGACATTCCGGTTCCCTACTCCGGTCAGATCTATCCTGACGGACACCCTAATCATGAAGGAGCATGGCCTTCGGATTGCTTTTACGGTGATATTGATGGTGCCTGGACGGATAATACGGTTAATGTTTCTGCCGCTTCAGATCCGCGGAATCATAATATTCCCGGCGATGGAAAATTCGATCAAAGTTTGTTTGTCGATCTTGAACTTCAGGTCGGACGGGTCGATTTGTCCAATCTACCCTCTTTTTTAATCAGCGAGCAGGAGTTACTGAGGGCTTACCTTATTAAAAACCATCGTTTCAGACACAAAGTTTTTGATTGCAACAGACAAGCTGTAATTGATGATAACTTTACTTCCTATAATGAAGCCTTTGCAGCAAATGGCTATCGTAATTTTCCGGCTTTTTTTGGAGATGATAAAGTCTTTGATGCAGACTATGTCACTAGTCTCAAAAATGATAACTTTTTATGGTCTTATGGCTGTGGTGCAGGGACTCATACAAGTTGCAGTGGTGTGGTTACAACTTCTGGTTTTGTCGGAGATTCACTGGGGTCTGTCTTTACGATGCTTTTTGGCAGCTATTTCGGCGATTGGGATAGAAATGATAATTTACTGAGGGCCGCACTTGCATCAGGATCTACGCTTAGCAATTGCTGGGCAGGAAGACCAAACTGGTATTTTCATCATATGGCAATGGGTGAAAATATTGGCTATAGCACCCTGCTTTCTCAAAATAACAGCTCTTTGTATCATGCTGGATTAACAGGCCGGTGGGTACATTCTGCCCTGATGGGGGACCCTACACTAAGAATGCATATTGTGGCACCTGTAATGGCGATGAGCCTTGATACTTCAGGTTATAACGTCGAGGTGAACTGGACCGCTTCGGCCGATTCTGTATTGGGTTATTATGTTTACCGAAAAGGATCTTCCGATAATGAATTCAGCAGAATCAACACGGTGTGGATCAATGATACTACCTTTGTAGATTCCTGTGTGTTCACTGATACTTACAGTTACATGGTCAGGGCGCTCAAACTTGAGCATTCTGCTTCAGGATCCTATTATAATCTCAGTCAGGGAACGATCGACAGTATTAATGTAATTAATAACTTTGTTGTCACTGCTGATTTTTCTTTTACCGTTTTTAGTGACAGCACTGTAATTATTAACAACCTTTCCTCTATTGGTAATACGAGTCAGTTTCATTGGGATATGGGCGATTCATCTTCTTATTTTCTTCCTTCTCCCATTCATACTTACGCTTCAAATGGAACCTATACTATTCTGCTGACTGTTTACAACGGATGTAGTATTGATACAATAAGCAAAATGGTTACAATTTCTGTCAATACTTCAAATAATTATTTTGAAGATGATTTTGTCCGCATCTTTCCAAATCCTACAGAAGATTTTATAAATCTGGAATTCAAGGGTGAGTTTTCAGGAGATCTGCATATGCAATTAATGGATGTTACCGGTAAAATCCATTGGTCATCTATAATAAGTCAGCCCCTTACTAAGTTGTCCACAATTAATTTATCGTCCGGTGTATATTTTGTTCGGCTCTTAAATGAAAAAAAGACGATTTTTAACAGGACATTGATTAAGTACTAAGAGCCTGATTATCCTAAATCTGTTTTTGGGTGTCCGGGCGCTACGTTTCGCAGCTCGCTCTCGCTCGGCCCGCAGAAGTTGTGAAAAACAAATCTGCGGTCTGTGGCTTACAGCCACACTGCTGCACATCGCTGACACTGATTTTTTGATGATTCGATAGGACAGATAGATAAGATAAAATATGATAAGGGAAGTGAATTTTATACCTCAGGGGCAGTAACTTCTGTCTTCTCACCAAAATACTGAACAAACTTCCGCATGTCATTCGCAACTTCCTTGTTGTTTGTTGCCCTGAAATAAGTATCCGATAAGCCCTTGAGGGTCTGATACATAAATTTGTTCATTTCGTTGACCTGTAATTCACTTGTCCAAAGATCAATTTTGTAGGTATCTTTATAGTCTTTGTCAAATAGTGCAAGTAAAACTGCCTTTGCTTCTTTGAACTCAGGGGTGTCGGGCGAATCCTGCGCCTTCCATTCTATTTTTACCGGAACGTTTTTTCCATCTAA